>CAWVYN010000031.1:0-7601 GCA_963934425.1 uncultured Flavobacteriales bacterium
CAAAAGATAGTAAATATTTTTTTCATTTATTTATAAACTGAGTTTACTAAAATTTATTTTTGCACAAATATATAGATTTGATGAATTTAGAAGAAAGAATATATGCTTTTAGTCAGTTAGGAGATTTCTTAAAACAAACCTCCGATTTAGAATTTGGTCAAAAATTAAAAGAAGCAGAAATAAAAAACCATTGGTTTACTTTGGAAAATCAGAAAGAAGCACTTAAAACTTGGGCAAATCAACTAACAATAGAAAATCTAAATGCTTGGCTTACTCCTTACAACTTAAAAGAACAAAATACTCCAAAAGATGTGCTTGTAATTATGGCCGGTAACATCCCTCTTGTTGGTTTTCACGATTTTATTTCTGTACTAATTACAGGAAATAATGCGATTATAAAAATGTCATCTGATGATAATGTTTTATTAGCTTTTGTAGTCAAAAAACTCATAGCTATTTATCCTGAATTTGAAGAAAGAATTCAATTTATTGAAGAGATTAAGAATAAAAAATTGGATGCTGTAATTGCAACAGGTTCTGATATGTCAGCAAAGTATTTTAACTACTACTTCAAAGATGCAAAAAAAATCATTAGAAAAAACAGAAGTTCACTTTCTATTTTAGATGGAACAGAAAGTAAAGCAGAATTAGAACTTCTTGCAAAAGATGTATTTTCTTACTTTGGGCTTGGCTGCAGAAATGTTTCAAAGATTTTCTTACCAAAGAGCTATGATTTAGATCAATTATTTGAGGTTTTTTATTCTTTCCAAGATATAATAAAACATAAAAAATACGCGAACAATTACGATTATCATAAAGCCATCTTTCTAATGGGAAGTCATCAAATCACTGATAACGGATTCCTTCTTTTAAAGGAAGATGATTCATTGCAATCGCCTCTTGCTATGCTTTATTATAAATATTATTCCAATAAAGAAGAGATAGAGAACTTTATTGCAGAAAATAAGCAGAAGTTGCAATGCGTGGTTTCTAAATCCCATATTGCTTTTGGGCAAACACAAAATCCTAACCTGTGGGATTATGCTGATGGGAAGGATACTATTAAGTTTTTGTCAGTAGATTAATCTACAAATTCATAAGCTCCAATATCAGGATTATTTCTAGCATTATTCTCAATATCAGTTGAAATAGAAGTGCTTATGCCAGCATCAATACATGGGGAGTTTTTAGTTAAATGAAAATCTCTTTCGCTTTTATCTTCAAAATCAGAACTTTCATTTTTAATGATGTTCGTATAATTTGTTGTATTTGTATTTGTGCTGGGATCAATCTTAATTAGACAGTGGACAAAAGTGTAATTGAAGACACCATTACTATTTTCTTGAAATTCAATCTCAGTGGTTAAACCACCATCTATGATACAATTAGTAAAATTAACACTATTTAAATCTCTTATATGCAAGATTCCATTAATATCTTCATAATAGTTATTAAGCAAGATTGAGGGTGTGTTTCTAGTACCTAAATCCCAGAAGTTAGCAAAAGTGCAATGGGTAAAGTTGTAATCGCCACCTATATTGCAAACTATAGTATATTGTCCGCAATTACTCACTACAGAGTTATTTGCTTCCAAATTCGCTCCTTGTCCTAAAATGCCAATAGCAGACATGTTCTCAATAATACAATTATTAATGATTGCAGTTGGACTGCTATTTACTACTGTATCGGCATGTATACCAATTGTTCCTTCCGTAATCTTGGCGTAATTAAATTCATTATTTATACTACCTGGCATTAACCAGATTCTATCCCATTGACCTGGAGAATCTTCATACCAGGGATCTAATCTATCCCCTTGAAAAACAACCTCATCTCCCAATTGGCCATTTACTTTTATGGTCCCTCCAGTTAACCCAGAGAAAGGATTGCCTACCAAAATACCGGAATTTTTATGCAAATAAACTTCTGTTCCTGAATTTATCAAAAGTTGACACCCAGCATCTACAATTACATATCCGTAAATTACATGTGGCTTATCGTTATTCCAAATTTCGTTGCAATTCAATTCGTGATACCAAAAACGCATAGTATCTTCTCCATCATAAAATTCTCCAAATGTGTTAGCAGTGTGGAAATAAGCATCTTGTCCATATGCAACTAAGTCAATCTTTTGTACTTTTCCTCCAGTGTTAAACTCCAAATTTGCATTGGTAATTAAAGGAGAATTTTGTTCATTTGGATCAATCCTTACTTCTATAAAAATAAAAATGCTGTCATTTGCAGGAATTTCCACATTTTCCACATTATTAGATGAAACTCCATCCACATTCATGGCGTAAAACTCCACGTCTTCTCCTGCAATTTTAATATTTGTTTTTACATCAAAATCATTATTATTGTACACATTCAAATGATGAGTGATAGAGCCAATTGTAGTAAAAACTGTATCGAACAGAATAGTATCGTTTGAAAAATGCAAGGAAGCTTTACTTTCTGATAAAACAGTTTCTTTCTTACAAGAAAATAAGCATATTACCAATAAAAAAGAAATACTAAATAGGTGTGTTTTCTTCATCGTGGCAAAGATAATTAGTTAATTCAGAATTCATTTATCTTATCAAACAAAAAAAAAGAAATTTAATTATGTATTTTGGTAAAACTTTTTAATTTTGCAGCCCAATTAATAAAAAATGAAAAAAGAAATACACCCAGAGGATTATAGATTAGTTGTGTTTAAAGATACTTCTAACGATTTTGCTTTCTTAACGCGTTCTTGCGCACCAGCAAAAGAAAATATAAAATGGGAAGATGGCAAGGAATACCCACTTATAAAAATGGAGATATCTTCTGCTTCACACCCTTTTTATACCGGAAAAATGAAATTGGTAGATACGGCTGGTAGAATTGATAAATTTAAAAATAGATACAAGCACTTAAAGAAATAAGTAGCTTTTTTGATATTTTAAAAAACCCTGCACCAAAAGTGTGGGGTTTTTCTTTACATTTGTATTTTATTATTTTAAGATGAATTCCATACTTTTTGACCATAACAGAGAAGCATTTTTACCTCTAACTTTTACTCGCCCAGTTGCTGAATTACGAATAGGAATTGTTACAATTAAAGAAAAGTGGGAATGTTATTTTGATAGGGTTAGTGTAAAAACAGAAGATTATTTATCTGAAAAATTTCCGATAAAAATAGAGAAAGATAACCTTTGGATTAATTCTTCTGTTTTGCCAAATGAAGAGGTAGTTACTGAAATTAGATCACTAAAAACAGGAGAATTATTAAAAAAAGATGATGTGATTATTGCTGTTCATAATCATCTATTTACTACTTCCAAATTACATGAGATTGAGAGTCATTCAGTATTTAATAAGATAAATGATTTGTGGGATATTTTTAGCCATAATGGAGAGGAGATAAAGAATGATTTTAATCGAATGGTTACTCCAGAACAACTAAAATGGAAAGGGAGTCTAGAGGAACTAGAACAGATTAAAAAATCTAACGTTAAAATTGGAGATCATCCTATTTACATTGGAGAAGGAGCAAAAGTAAATCAGAGTATTTTGAACGCTACTGAAGGACCTATCTATATTGGTAAGAATGCAGAAGTTATGGAAGGATCTATGATACGAGGTCCTTTTGCTATGTGTAATAACTCTGTTTTAAAGATGGGGTCAAAAATTTATGGTCCTACTACCATAGGTCCATTTTGTAAAGTAGGGGGTGAGGTAAATAACTCTGTATTTTTTGGATATTCATCAAAGGCACATGATGGTTTCTTGGGAAATTCTGTAATTGGTGAATGGTGTAATTTAGGGGCTGACACCAACAATTCTAACCTAAAAAACAATTATACAGAAATCAAGTTATGGAATTATGAAATAGAACGATTTAAGAATACGAGTCTTCAGTTTTGCGGACTAATAATGGGAGATCATAGTAAATGTGGAATTAATACTATGTTTAATACTGGAACAGTAGTTGGTGTGAGTACTAATATCTTTGGTGCTGGTTTCTTAAGAAATTTTATTCCATCTTTTTCTTGGGGTGGTGCTTCGGGTTTTTCTACTTACAAAACCAATAAAGCTTTTGAAGTAGCAGAAATTGTAATGCAAAGAAGAAATAAATCTTTTGATGAGATGGAGAAAAATATTTTATCTCATGTCTTTAATCTGACAAAACCTTATAGAAACGATAAATAACTGCCAATTTCTTTCTTTGGCACGCTCTTTGCAACACTATTAATTATAGTAGAAACAGCATTAGACTGACAGATTGTCAAAATAAACATTATGAATAAAGACAAATTACGATTTAATACATTATCCTTATCCGAACTTATTGAAGAAGAATCGGATTTTTTTCCCCTGCTAAGCCAAGAAGATGAGGATAAAATAAATAAGGAAAAAACACCTAAAACTTTACCTATTCTCCCTTTGAGAAATACGGTCTTATTTCCAGGAGTAATTATTCCAATCACAATTGGGAGAGATAAGTCAATTAAATTAGTTAAAGATACTTATAAAGGTAACAGAACAATTGGTGTTTTGGCTCAAAAAGATCCAAATATTGAGACTCCTGAAAAAGATGATTTAAATAGTATTGGAACAGTTGCCCATATCCTAAAAATGCTAAGGATGCCTGACGGAAATATAACAGCAATTATTCAGGGAAGAAAAAGGTTTGAGATTGAAGAATTTGTGCAAACAGATCCATATTTTAAGGCAAAAATAAATCGCTTAGATGAGAAAAGACCAGAAAAAAACAATAAAGAATTTGGCGCTTTGGTTGATTCAGTAAAAGATTTAGCATTGCAAATTATTGAGGAATCTCCTAACATTCCAACAGAGGCAACAATGGCTATCAAAAACATAGAAAGTCCATCTTTTGTAATCAATTTTGTAGCATCTAATATGAATATTAGCTTAGCAGAAAAACAAATTTTATTAGAGGAAGTAGATCTAAAAGTTCGCGCAAATAATGCCTTAGGATTCTTGACAAAAGAGTTGCAAATGTTGGAAATGAAAAATGAGATTCAATCCAGGGTGCGAACTGATTTAGACAAACAGCAAAGAGAGTATTTCTTGCATCAGCAGATGAAGGCAATTCAAGAAGAATTAGGCGGAGCAGGATCTGGACAAGAAGTAGAGGAAATGCGTACAAGAGCAAAGGCGAAAAGATGGAGCAAAGAAGTAGCAGAATCTTTTGATAAAGATCTGAAAAAATTGCAAAGAATGAATACTGGAATGGCAGATTATTCTGTGCATAGAAGTTATTTAGAATTGATGTTAGAGTTACCTTGGGATGAGTTTTCAAAAGATAAGTTTGACTTGAAAAGAGCAAGAAAGATTCTAGATAGAGACCATTTTGGTTTGGAAAAAGTAAAGGAGAGAATCATAGAGTTTTTGGCAGTTTTGAAGTTAAAAGGAGATATGAAATCGCCAATACTTTGCCTTAGCGGACCTCCAGGAGTTGGAAAAACATCTTTAGGAAAATCGGTAGCAGAGGCTTTGGGTAGAAAATATGTCAGGGTTTCATTAGGTGGTTTGCGTGACGAGGCAGAAATAAGAGGACACAGAAAAACCTATATTGGAGCAATGCCAGGAAGAATTATCAAATCCATCAAAAAGGCAGAAACTTCCAATCCTGTGTTTGTGCTTGATGAAATTGACAAAGTAACAAGAGACATGCATGGCGACCCATCCTCAGCCCTTTTAGAGGTGCTCGACCCTGAACAAAACGAGAGTTTCCATGATAATTATTTGGAATTAGGATATGATTTATCTAAAGTGTTATTTATTGCAACAGCAAATTCATTAAACACTATTCAGCCAGCTTTACTCGATAGAATGGAAATTATTGAAATGAGTGGTTATACTGTGGAAGAGAAAGTTTCGATTGCTAAAAAACATCTTTTACCAAAACAGTTAAAAGAACATGGTTTAGCAAATAAGGATATTCAATTACCTGAGAATGTATTAGAGAAAATAGTAGATGGATATACTAGAGAGTCTGGCGTTAGAGGATTAGAGAAAGTAATTAGTAAAGTGATTCGATATGCTGCAAAATGTATTGCTATGTATCAGGATTACAAAACTAAAGTGAGCATTGCTGATTTAGAAAAAATTCTCGGTCCTGTAAAATTTGATAGAGATCGATTATTAAATAATGATGTAACTGGAGTCGTTACTGGTTTGGCTTGGACAAGAGTAGGGGGAGATATCCTTTTTATTGAATCAAGTTTAAGCAAAGGTAAAGGTAATTTAACCATTACCGGAAATTTAGGAAATGTGATGAAAGAATCGGCTACAATTGCTTTGGAATACCTAAAAGCTCATGCTAAAGATTACGAAATTAACCCTGATATATTTCAAGAATGGAATGTGCATATTCATGTACCAGAGGGAGCTACACCTAAAGACGGTCCTTCTGCTGGAATTACTATGTTCTCTGCTTTAGCTTCTGTTTTTACTAATAAAAAAGTAAATAACAAATTAGCTATGACAGGTGAAATAACTTTAAGAGGAAAAGTATTGCCTGTTGGAGGAGTTAAAGAAAAAATATTGGCTGCAAAACGATCAGGAATTAAAGAGATTATTCTTTCAAAGGAAAACAAAAAAGATATTGGAGAGATAAAAGCATCTTACTTGAAAGGATTGAAGTTCCATTATGTGATTAGCATGAAAGAGGTAACCGATATTGCGCTAATCAAAAACTAATTTAATAATGTGCTGATACGCTAAGTTATTATTAAATCATCAAATTCACACATTAATCTTATCTTTGCAAAAAAAAAAATGACAAATTCAGAAACAGTAATCATAAACCAATCAGTTGCTATTTTAATTGATGGTAACAACATCGAAATGAGCCTACATTCCTTAATGAATGATAAAATGGCAATGATAAATTTTGATGCACTTATTCCAAAATTATTAGATAACAGAGGGCTTAATCGCCTTATATATTTTAGAGAAGGGAAAAGCATTTCTTCCAAATTGGCTGATCGTTTGCATGAGCATTATCATGGCTCTGTAGTGCCTTGCCACAAATCTGCAGATATTCCACTTACCATTAAAGCCACTCAACTCTCTCAAAAAGTAGATACCATTATTATACTTTCTGGAGATTCTGATTATATTGAACTTATTCGCCATTTAAAAGGAGAAGGTGTAAGAGTGGAGGTAGCAGCTGTGGAGCAAACTACTGCTCCTATTGTAAAAGCTGAAGCAGATTATTTTATTCCTATTGATGGAGATGATGTTTTTGTGTATAATAAGCCGAGCAAAAAACCGTTTAAAAAGTAACAAAAATCATAAGTAATTTAAGAGTGAAACGCACACTTCTTTCTTTTTCCTTTGTTTTTTTCACAACTACTTTAATTGCCCAAATAGCGGGGGAAAGTACTTTTGCTATTTTAGATTTCTCTACTTCTGCTAGAACCATTGCTATGGGGGGGGAGTTGATGGCAGTTTATGATAATGATGTGAACCTGGTGTCAAGTAACCCTGCTTTGTTAAATGTTAAAATGAATCGCCAAATTTCTTTCTCTTTTGTGGATTATTTTTCTGATATTAATGCAGTTTCAGTTAATTATGCTACAAATAGTAAGAAATTAGGAATGTTTGAT
>CAWVYN010000032.1:0-7188 GCA_963934425.1 uncultured Flavobacteriales bacterium
TGTGCAAATGAAAATATTTTAGCAGAAATCTCTGTTGATTTTGGTGGAATTTCACCTTTTACATTTGTGTATGAAATTGATGGAGTAGCTCAAGCTCCTATTACAACTTCCAATAACCCTTATATCATTTATACTGGACAAGCTGGATCTTATACCCTACAATCTTATTCAGACGCAACAGGAGTTGGGATAACAAGTGGATCTGTATTTGTGGTAGAAAACATTCCCCCTACTGCACAATTTAATATCAGTCCTGATGTATTAACAATCAATTATCCTAGGGCGCATTTTGTAGATATTTCCATTGGAAATATTGTAAATTGGATCTGGAATTTTGGAGATAATTCTTTTGATAGTTTGAGTGCTAATCCTTATCATACATATGCTGATTCTGTGGGCTTATACCAAATTACTATGATTGTGAAAGATGATAATAATTGTACGGACACTACTTTTAATCAGCTTTGGGTGAAAGATGAATATTGGCTTTATATCCCAAATTCTTTTACTCCAGATTTCGATGGAATAAATGATAGATTCTGTATCAATTATCATGCGATTAGAGAAGAAACTTTTACTTTTAATGTATATAACAGAATTGGAGAAGTTTTATATTCAACCAAAAATATTCAAGATTTGAATTGTGAAAATGGATGGGATGGTAATCACAAAGAAAGTGGCGAAGAAATCCCATTTGGCACTTATATTTATGAAATTTATTTCAAAGATTTTGAAGGCTGGAAACATCAAGATTTTGGCTACATAAATATAATAAGATAAAATCTTAAGACACTTTTAGCATTTCTTTTCTTAGTAAATTAAGCTTATTTTCTTCAGTAAATTTTTCTAAAATTTTAAAAACGTTGAGGATATCATCTTTTTTATTCTCAGGATTTACTGTCACTAATCGGACAAACACGTCTCCTTTAAAAGAACCATAAGAAACCAATAACTCGTTGGCTTGATACAGTTTTGTACATAAATCTTTTGCATCAAATGCCTTGTAGTTAAAACAAACTGATAATGAGTTCTCATGATTGTAAAGCTTATAATCAGAATTTTTCCTAACATACTCTCTTGCAATATTTGCAGTTTCAAATAAATGATCAACAATTTTCGCTAATCCATTTGTGCCGACTGCCTTCCAAAGCGACCAGAACTTTAATGCATCATTTCGTCTTCCGCACTGAAAAGAAACTTTTCCTAAATTATACTCATCTGAATTGGTTTGATACAAGTAATCAGCATCATTATTAAAAGAGTCCAGTAAGTGTTTTTTATTATTAACCAGCAATAAAGAGCAAGTTAGGGGTGTCCCTATCATTTTATGAGCATTAAAACTAAATGAATCCGAATTTTGCAAACCCTTTAGCAAGTTTTTATAATGCGGGCTAAAAATAACTGCACCGCAATATGCGCCATCTACATGTAACCAAATAGTATATTTTTTACAAATTTTGCTTAAAGGTTCAATAGGATCAAAAGCTCCTAAAACAGTTGTTCCTGCTGTTGCGTTTACATAAAATGGGAAATGTCCTTTCAATATATCTTCTTGAATTTTTTCTTCTAGTTTTTCAGCAAGCATTTCCCCTTTGCTATTAGTTGGAATATACCGCAAATTATCTCGTCCAATACCTGCAAAAGATGCATTTTTAGCATTTGAATAATGAGATTCTTCAGAAGTGTAAGCTATCATCCTTTTATTTAATCCTTCATTACGAATTGCTAAATCCTTTTTGTCTCTGGCCATAACTAATGCCATAAAATTTGCCATTGATCCACCAGTTGGAAATGTCCCTCCAGAATCATTACCATAATTAATAAGTTGACAAATCTGACTAATTATTTCTTTTTCAATACCAACTTGAGGCCCTGAAATTTTATAGGTATACATGCTTGTATTAAGCATAACCGACAATAAATCTCCCAATACTGCTTTACTGTTTCTCCCTCCCCAAAGCTGATTAAAAAATCGGTTGGTAGCTGTTTTTGGAGTTTTTAGTACTAAATCTTTAAGTGCTTGTGTAAACTCTTGATTTATACAAGCGTGTTCTGAAAGAGAAAAATCAACCTCATCATATAAGTCTTCCGCATTTATTAGGCGAGAAACTGGATTTTTCTTTTCTTCTTTTAATAGCTCTTCTACAATTAAGTTGAAGAGTGCTAAATCTCTCTGCAAAGAATCTGACATATTTTTCTGTTTCTATTTTTGTTTTGTGGAGATAGTGGGATTCGAACCCACGACTTCTTGCATGCCATGCAAGCACTCTAGCCAACTGAGCTATACCCCCAAAATCTACTTGGCAAATCTAAAGTAAATTCCTTACTTTTGAGCAATGATTTCCTCTCAAATTAAAAGACGCTTAGAACTTTGTCTTAAGGCAAAAGTCCATCCTAAAATTATTGTTAAAAAATGCATCCCTATTTCTGGAGGATGTATCAATAATGCACTAAAACTTGAAACAAATAAAGGAACTTTTTTTACAAAATATAACAAGAATGCAAAATCAGATATGTTTCAAACAGAACATGATGGATTAAAAGTTTTAAAGGATACAAATACTATTTGTATTCCAGACATGATTGCTTTTGAAAATAATTTTTTGATTCTTGAATTCATCCCATTATCTAATCCTGATGCTTGTTTTTGGGAAAATTTTGGAAGGAGTTTGGCAAAAATGCATCAAAAAACAGATGAAAAATTTGGATTGGATTTTGATAATTATATTGGCACTTTACCCCAAAATAATACGCAAGATAAAAATTGGGTAGATTTTTTTATCCGAAATCGCTTGCTTGCTCAGTTAGATATGGGTAATTATTCGCCATCTGTAAGGGATAATTTTGAAAAACTTTTTGAAAAACTTCCTAATATCTTCCCTGCTAACCCTCCGTCTCTTTTACATGGAGATTTGTGGAGCGGAAATTTTTTGATTAAGGATAAAGAAACTCCTGTTCTTATTGACCCGGCAATCTATTTTGGGAATAGGGAAATGGACATTGCAATGTGTAAGCTTTTTAGTGGGTTTCATACTGATTTTTACGATTCTTATAATGAAAAATTTCCTTTAGAAAATGACTGGGAAGAAAGAATCAGGCTTTGTAATTTGTATCCTCTTCTGGTGCATGTAAATTTGTTTGGAAGAGGATACCTTAATCAAGTAAAAAATATTTTATCTTATTATGTTGGATAGTTATTTTCTAAAAATCATAAACTATATTTGCACACATTATATTTAGTATAAAAAATGAGTAAGTTCAAAGAATACAAACAGTTAAGTTTATCTCAAACTCACAAAGATGTTTTAGAAAATTGGAAACAATCTGACGTTTTTAATCAAAGTATTGAAAGTAGAAAAGGAAATCAAACTTTCACTTTTTACGAAGGTCCTCCATCAGCAAACGGGATGCCAGGGATTCATCATGTTATTGCTCGTACCATTAAAGATTTGTTTTGCAGGTATAAAACGCTTAAAGGATTTCAAGTAAACAGAAAAGCTGGATGGGATACTCATGGCTTACCAATTGAACTAGGTGTCGAAAAGGACATGGGAATTACCAAAGAGGATATTGGTAGGAAAATTTCTGTTGAAGATTACAACAAAGCTTGCCGTGCCAATGTAATGAAATACAAGGGTAAATGGGAGGATCTAACTGAAGCAATGGGTTATTGGGTTGACATGAAACTTCCTTATGTAACTTATGATAATAAATACATTGAAAGTGTCTGGTGGCTACTATCACAAATGCATCAAAAAGGATTACTTTATAAAGGGCACACTATTCAACCGTTTTCTCCAAAAGCAGGAACAGGTTTAAGCACACATGAGCTCAATCAGCCTGGATGTTATCGTAATATAAAAGATACTTCTGCAATTGCTCAGTTTAAAGTTATAAAAAATTCAGATTCTGATTTTCTATTCAGCAAAACTTCAAATGACATTTACTTTCTAGCATGGACTACAACTCCTTGGACTTTACCTTCAAACACGGCCTTAGCTGTTGGGGAAAAGATTGATTATCTTTTAGTAGAAACGCTTAATCAATACACAAGGAAAGCAATTACTGTTGTTGTGGCTAAAGATTTGGCATCACAATATTTTAGTGCAGAAAATATTGATTTAAACTTTAATGACTATGAAGTTGGAGAAGAAAATTTGCCTTATAAAATTACTGCAGAATTTAAAGGAGAACAACTTCAAAATTTAAGATATGAGCAGCTTTTACCTTATGCTCAACCTGAAGATGGAGATGCTTTCAAGGTGCTTATTGGAGATTTTATTACTACTGAAGATGGAACGGGAATTGTGCATTTGGCACCAAGTTTTGGAGCAGATGATAATAGAGCCTGTAAGCAAAACGGTATTGGTAGTTTAACGCTTGTAAACAAGCAAGGAAAGTTTGTTGATGAGGTAACTGATTTTGCAGGAATCTATGTAAAAAATGAGTACTATTCTGAAGATGAAGAAAAGCCAAAACTTCCTGTTGATGTACAAATTGTAATTCTGTTAAAAGAGAAAAACCTATGCTTTAGATCTGAGAAATACGAACATTCTTATCCGCATTGTTGGAGAACTGACAAGCCAATATTGTACTATCCTATGGATAGTTGGTTTGTAAAAACTACTGACTATAAAGAGCGAATGATGGAGTTAAACAGCTTCATCAACTGGAAGCCAAAATCAACTGGTGAAGGACGTTTTGGAAAGTGGTTAGAAAACTTGGTAGACTGGAATTTATCTCGTTCTCGTTTTTGGGGAATTCCTATTCCTATCTGGAAAAATGAAGAAGATGGTGAGGAACTCTGTATTGAATCTTTAGAGCAGTTAAAGTCTGAAATTGATAAATCTGTTGATGCTGGTATAATGAAAAGTAATCCCTTAGCAGAATTTGAAGTTGGGAATTTCTCTGAGGAGAATTACAATATTTTTGATATGCACAAGCCGTATGTTGATAGCATTATATTGGTGAGTTCTACCGGAAAGGTAATGAAAAGAGAATCTGATTTAATTGATGTTTGGTTTGATTCGGGATCAATGCCTTATGCCCAATGGCATTACCCTTTTGAAAACAAGGCTATTTTTGAAGAAAATTATCCTGCTGATTTTATTGCTGAAGGGGTAGATCAAACTAGAGGTTGGTTTTTTACGCTTCACGCTATTTCAACCATGCTTTTTGATTCAGTAGCTTATAAAAATGTAATCTCTAATGGATTAGTTTTGGACAAGACTGGGAACAAAATGTCTAAAAGGCTAGGAAATGCTGTTGATCCCTTTAGTACAATTAACAAATATGGAGCAGATGCCACAAGATGGTATATGATTTCTAACGCACAGCCATGGGATAATTTAAAGTTTGATGAAGTTGGTATTGTTGAGGCGCAAAGAAAATTCTTTGGTACGCTTTATAATACATATTCATTCTTTGCGCTTTATGCAAATATTGATGGGTTTGAATATTTTGAAAATAAAACTCCTATTTCTGAAAGAGCTGAGTTAGATAGATGGATCTTATCTGAGCTAAATTCTCTTATTAAAGAAGTAGAACTTAATTACGAAACTTATGAACCAACTCGTGTTGCTCGATTAATCCAAGATTTTGTAATGGATAAATTAAGTAATTGGCATGTTAGGATAAGTAGAAGACGATTTTGGAAGGGAGTGTATGATTCAGAGAAAATTAAAGCATATCAAACACTTTATGAGTGTTTAGAGACTATTGCAATAATTGCAGCTCCTATTGCTCCATTTTTTATGGATAGGCTGTTTCAAGATTTGAATAACATAAGTAACATACATTCTGTTTCATCTGTTCATTTATCTGATTTTCCAAAATCTGATTCTTCAGTTATCAATACAGATTTAGAAAGAAAAATGGGGCTAGCACAAAGCGTAACCTCACTTGCTTTATCTTTAAGAAAAAAGGAAAGATTGAGAGTGCGTCAGCCACTTCAAAAAATTATGATTCCAATCCTTAATGAAAAAATGAAAACAGATATTGAGGAAGTTGCTGAAATTATCAAAAGTGAACTAAATATTAAAGAAATCCAATTTCTACGAGAAGATTCAACTGTATTAACAAAACAGATAAAGCCTAATTTTAAAACTCTTGGGCCAAAATTTCAGAAGGACATGAAGCTTATTGCAGCTAAGATTGCACAATTCTCGGCTGATAATATTTCAGAAATAGAAAAAAATAATAGTTACCAAATAGCAGACGGAATAAGGATAGAACTTGCTGATGTTGAAATAACATCAGCTGATATGCCTGGTTTTAGTGTAGCTACAAATAATGGGATAACGGTTGCACTGGATATTACGTTATCAAAAGCTTTGAAAAAAGAAGGTTTGGCAAGGGAATTTGTAAATAGAATTCAAATCCTTAGAAAAGAAAAGGGATTTGAAGTAACCGACACCATTAAAATTGAAATAGAAAAAAATGAAGCGATAACAGCTGCTATTAATAATAATTTAAACTATATTTGTGGTGAAACTTTGGCAGATACGCTTGTATTTAGTGAGGTAAAAGATTTTGATGGAGAAAACTTAGTTTTAATTGATGATATAAGTGCAAAAGTTAAAATAATTAAAAATTAGGAATTATGGCGAAAAAAAATGCTTATACCGATAAAGAGTTAAAAGAATTTAAAAATTTAATTCTTGAAAAAATTGAAAGAGCAAAAGAAGACCTGTCTCTTTTGAAAAGTGCTTACGCCAATGATGCGGATAACGGAACAGAGGACACTTCCCCTACTTTTAAGGCTTTTGAAGAAGGGTCCACTACTCTTTCAAAAGAAGAAAATATGAAACTTGCCATGCGACAAGAAAAGTTTATAAACAATTTAAAAAATGCACTTATCAGAATTGAAAATAAATCTTATGGTGTCTGTAGGGTTACTGGAAAATTAATTTCTAAAGAACGCCTAAAATTAGTTCCTCATGCTACTCTAAGTATTGAGGCCAAGAAAATGCAATAATTTCTTTTGAGAAAAATCTTTTTAACATCCATTATTCTTCTCCTTTTTGATCAACTCTTGAAATTTTGGGTAAAAACCAATATGTTCCTAGGCCAAGAGCATCTGATTTTTGATTGGTTTATTATTCATTTTACCGAAAATAATGGTATGGCTTTTGGTATGGAGTTTGGTGGCTTTACCGGTAAAACGCTTTTAACACTTTTTAGAATAAT
>CAWVYN010000033.1:0-7129 GCA_963934425.1 uncultured Flavobacteriales bacterium
ATCTATGCTTATTGCTGTACATTGTGAAGATGAAGCAATCATTCAAGAAAATATTGAAAAAGCAAAACAGCAATATGGTGAAGACATACCAATTTCAGAACACCCAAATATAAGAAGCACTGAGGCTTGCTATAAATCTTCATCAATGGCTATTGAATTGGCAAAAAAACACAATACTAGACTGCATATTTTTCACCTTTCAACAGAAAAAGAAATTGAACTTTTTGACAATAATATTCCTTTAGAGAAAAAACGAATTACTGCTGAGGTTTGCATACATCATTTATGGTTTGACGAAAGTAAATATGATGAAAAAGGTACTTTAATTAAATGGAACCCAGCTGTAAAGAAAGAGAGTGATAAAAATGCATTATTCCAAGCTCTTCTAGATGGGAAATTAGATGTTATTGCAACTGACCATGCACCACATACATTAGAAGAAAAATCAAATAATTACTTTAATGCTCCCTCAGGAGGGCCACTTGTACAGCATGCGTTACCAGCAATGTTAGAGTTTGTTAAAAATGGAAAAATTTCTTTAGAAGAGGTAGTAGAAAAAATGTGTCACAATCCTGCAATTTGTTTTAGGGTAGAGGAAAGAGGATACATTCGTGAGGGATATTTTGCTGATTTGGTTTTAGTAGATTTAAATAATCCTTGGAAAGTGAATAAAGAAAATATCTTGTATAAATGTGGTTGGTCACCATTTGAAGGAGAAATCTTTAATTCTAAAATTACTCACACTTTAGTTAACGGACACATTGCCTATGAACATGGCAAGTTTGACGAAAGCAAAAACGGAATACGTCTCACTTTTGATAGATAAAAGCATAAAAAAAGGCAACCTTTTGGTTACCTTTTAATTTTTTCTGAATAAGTATTTCTTACTCGTGATCGTGCCCTTCATGGGATTCTTCACCAGCTTCATCTTTAGTAGCACAACAAGAATGGTCAGCTAAACATTCTCCCCCTTCAACTTGACATCCTACTTTTTCAGTTGCCTCTTCAGCTTCTACAGCATGGCATTCCCCTGCGCAATCAGAATCTCCACAACAACAAGCCGCTACTTCAGTTGCCTCCTCAGCTGCCTCTTCAGTAGAGCTTCCACCACCACAAGCAGTAAACATGAAGAGTGTTCCGGCAAATAATAAATACATTAATTTTTTCATAACATTAATATTTTGTTTGGTTAATAATTTAGGCAAAGATACATAATTACATTAGTATTTTACAATATCTTTACACTATGAAATTAAAAAGGTTAATTATTTGCTGTTTTCTTCTGGCATGTAGTAACCCTAAGGAAGATATTCCAGAAGGAGTATTGCCTGAAAAAGAGTTGGTAAGCATCCTAAAGGAAGTACATTTGGCAGAAGCAAATTTTGAACTGCTAAAAAAAAACGAGAAAGAACTTGCTCAAAATACGTTACTTAGTAGTTATCAGGAAATTTATAACAAATATAATATTGATAAGAATGAATTTCAGCAAACGCTTGAATATTATTCAAATTACCCTGAGAAACTAGAAGGAATTTATAGTAAGGTTTTAGAAGGTATGACAAAAGAAAGATCTATGCCTGATCAGTAATATACCAATCAGCATACTTTTTTATAGTTACATCAATATCCGTAAATTTAAAGTCAATTGTATTTATAATTTTAGTAGTAGAATAAGAACTATCAGTCATTGCGTTATTAGCAGTCTCTTTAGTGATTAATGGTTTATTACCTGTAATAAAAGAACGAATTGCTTCCAATCTCCAAGCAATCTCTTTTAAAAATGGAGTTACTTTTATGGTTGCCTTTGATTTATTTACTGCTACTGCAATCCTATCAAAACAATCACGATATTTTAAGTTTGCCCCATTAACAATAAAGCGTTCATTTTTTACATTAGAGAATAAAAGTGAAACTAAAGCATTAGAAACATCCAAAACATCAACATAGCCAGTACTTCCAGGTGTATAAAATTTTAATCCTGAATAAATTTTTTGAAAAATTTGAGAACTTCCCTTGCTCCAGTCACCAGGACCTAGAATTACAGATGGATTTATAATCACAACATCCAATCCTTCTTGTGATGCACGCCATACCTCTTGCTCAGCGTAATATTTGCTCAATGCATAATTACTGTCCAATTTTGTAGCTTTAAAATAACATTCCTCATCAACTACACCCTCAGTAGAATTACGTCCTAAAGAAGCAATAGAGCTCACATAACCTAATTTTTTAATACCTTTTGAGAGTGCTACATTTACCACATTAGCTGTTCCCTCAATATTTACTTTTTGCATCAATATTGTCTCAGCAGGGTAAAAAGAAACCATAGCCGCACAGTGCAATACTAGGTCACAATTTAGCATTCCATTCTCCAAAGAGAGAATATCATTAACATCACCATCGACCCAACTAATTTGAGCAAACAAATCATCAGCATTGTAATAGGCAAAAACACTTTTACAAACATCTATAGATGAAGTTGTTCTTTTAAGTGCTTTAAATTCTTCGCCTTTTTGCGACAAATTCAATAGAATATGTGATCCCACTAATCCTGTTCCTCCTGTAACAAATATCATAATACAAAGATACATTTAGTTAGTAGTTTGTAGTTGTTAGTTGTCAGAAAAAGGAATAAATACTTATTTTTGACAAAAAATTAAACAATGAACTTTGTAGAAGAATTAAAATGGAGAGGAATGATACACGACATCATGCCAGGAACGGAAGAACAATTTGAAAAAGAAATGACTTCTGCCTATATTGGTTTTGACCCTACATCTGATTCGCTTCATATTGGTAGTTTGGTACAAATCATGATTTTAGTTCATTTACAAAAAGCAGGACACAAACCAGTTGCATTGGTTGGTGGCGCAACAGGTATGGTTGGTGATCCATCAGGAAAAAGTAAGGAACGCAATCTTCTAGAAGAGAAAACATTAAAGGATAATCTTAATTTCGTACAAAAGCAACTAGAGCAATTTCTTGATTTTGACTGTGGAGAGAATTCTGCAGAGATTGTAAATAATTACGATTGGATTAAAGAATTTTCATTTTTGGATTTTATTAGGGATGTTGGTAAATACATTTCAATCAATTATATGTTGGCTAAAGATTCTGTAAAATCTCGCTTAGATACAGGAATGAGTTTTACCGAGTTTTCCTATCAATTAGTACAAGGATATGACTTCTACTGGCTATGGAAAAACAAAAATTGCAAGGTGCAATTGGGGGGTTCGGACCAGTGGGGAAACATTGTAACTGGAACGGAACTCATAAGAAGAAAAGGAGAGGGGAAAGCATTTGCAATGACTACTCCATTGATAAAAAAGGAAGATGGTGGGAAGTTTGGAAAAACTGAAAGCAGTAATATTTGGTTAGATAAAACAAAAACATCTCCTTACAGATTTTATCAATTTTGGCTCAACTCTTCTGATGAGGACGCAAAAAAGTACATCAAGATTTTTACACTTAAAAACCAAGAAGAAATTGCAAAATTAATCGAAGAACATGAAAAAACTCCTCATTTAAGAATACTTCAGAAAGCAATAGCTGAGGAAGTAACTTCAAGAGTTCATAGCAAGGAAGATTTAGAAATGGCAATAAAAGCAGCTTCTATTTTGTTTGGAAAATCTACTACTGATGATTTAAAAAGCTTAGACGAAAGCACTTTTCTTTCAGTATTTGAAGGTATTCCTCAATTTGAAATAAGTAAAGCGGATTTAAGTTCAGGAGTTTTGGATGTTCTTGCTGAAAAGACAAAGGTGTTTGCAAGTAAAGGTGAAGCAAGGCGCATGATACAATCAAATGCTGTAAGCATTAACAAAGAAAAAGTTGCAGAAGATTTTCAGTTTTTAGCAGGAAATTTGTTAAATGGAAAATATATTTTAGTGCAAAAAGGAAAGAAAAATTACTTTTTGATTATTGTTTCTTAATTCTTTTTAAAACCTTTTCCAAATCTTTGTATTTCTGACTTCCAAAAAGAATATTTCTTCTGTTTGTTAAGTAGAATTTTACTCCTTTGTTTCCGCTAACATTATAAGCCTTTCCTTTAAATCCGTAACGAATTCCCCAGCCACCATAATCGCCTAAAGGCTTGTATTGCAAAGCTTCAATTTTCTCAATTTCATCTAGTCTAATAAGATATTTTTTAAAGTGAAAAGGAAAGAACTGATAATGCAATCCTTCCTTTGTTACAAAAGTTCTGAGTTCAAAAAAATAAAACATCAAAGGGATAGCAATACCAATAAGCACATAGTTGTAATTTATTCCATCACTATCAAATGGTATAATAGAAAGTAAAGGAAAAACAAGTAACATTACCCATAACCACCACTGGTTAAATTTTTGTTTCTCTTCAAAAAGAAGTTCCATTATTTTAAAAGTTTGATTGCTTGTATAATTTTGTTAGTTGGCATTTGGCACACTTTGTTTTCACAAACATAAATCATAGTTTCCCCTTCTACAAATTTTTCTTCAAGTAGTGTTATTTTGCTCTTCTCAAAACTGCCAATAAATAATTTATTTGGTTTATACTCTTTGTTTATTTCCAAACACTTTTCATGTGCATCTTTTCCCACAACTGCTACTTCATAATAAGGATGAATAAGCTTTAACATAAGATTAGCATAATTAGCATACCCTGAACCGTAAGAACTCATATCCTCCTTTACATTATTAAGCATTGTTTGGCTCATTTTCTTGTAATGTTCTTTGTCTAAAATAGTTCCTAAATCGTAAAGTGCATTCGCCATTACCGAATTAGATGCTGGAATTACGTTATCGTTTATTTCCATTTTTCGGGCAACAAGTTGCGGGTCTAAATCAGATGTAAAGAAGAACATTCCAGAATTATTATCATAAAAATGTGATGTGGCATACTGCGTCATTTTATCTGCTAAGTTGAGCCATTCTTCATCAAAAGTTGCCTCATACAACCGAATAAATGCAGCAATAGTAATAGAGTAATCTTCCAAATACGCATTTATAGTTGATCTTCCATTTTTATAAGAGTGCCATAATTTTCCATCAGTTTCCAATTGTGTATTAGCAATAAAATTAGCATTCTTTAGAGCAACATCTAAATGATGTTCTTGCCCAAAAGCCATATAAGCATCAATATATCCTTTTAACATAAGTGCATTCCAAGAGGTTAAGGACTTATCATCCAATCCTGGACGGATTCTTTTGTCCCTTTCTTTTAGTAGATTTTTCTTCCAACTATCAATCTTAGTGTCTAAATCAATAACTGAGATTTTGTGTTTTTTAGCAATTTCTTGTTTTGTTTGTTCCCTGAGCAAAATGTAATCTCCGTGCTCCCAAAGCCCTTTATTATTTATATTGTAGTAATCTTTAAAAATATCAAAATCTTCACGGATAAATAATTTTAATTCCATTTCATTCCAAACATAAAACTTCCCCTCTTTTCCTTCACTATCTGCATCTAATGCAGAATAGAAAGCTCCAGTTTCATCTAATAATTCTCTTTCGATAAACTCTAAACTTTCAAAAACAATCTCCTTATAAAGAGGGTTTTTAAATTTTAAATATCCTTCAGAATAAAGGCTTACTAATTGACCGTTGTCATAAAGCATTTTTTCAAAATGAGGCACCTTCCATAATCTATCGGTTGAATACCTGGAAAAACCGCCACCAATTTGATCATAAATTCCGCCAAAAGCTATTTTATTAAGCGTAAGTTCAATATGTTCTAATACTTTTTTATTTTCAGATAAGTGCGCGTATCTTAGTAAAAAGGTATAAGCATTTGGCATAGGAAATTTAGGAGCCCCATTACTTCCACCTTCGGCATTGTCAAATCGTTCAGACCAAGCAGAAACCATATTATTTACATCCTTCCAGACAAATTTCTCTTGCTTAGGATTTTTAACCACCATCTCCACTTGTTTAATTCCGTTTGCTAACTTTTCAGCAAATTCTAATACTTTTACTCTATCATTTTGGTATGCATTTGCTAAGCCAGTAATTTGCTTCATCCAATCATTTTTTCGGAAATAAGTTCCACCCCAAAAAGGTTTGCCATCAGGTAATGCAATACAGTTTAATGGCCAACCTCCTCTTTGACTCATCAGCTGGACAGCAGTCATATAAATTTGATCTATATCTGGACGTTCTTCTCTATCTACTTTTATACAAATAAAATTATCATTCATGATTTTTGCCACCTCTTTATCCTCAAAACTTTCGTGTTCCATGACATGGCACCAATGACAAGCCGAATAACCAATACTGATAAGCAATAATTTATCTTCTTTTTGCGCTTTTGCTAAAGTTGCTTCATTCCATGGATACCAATCCACAGGGTTATGTGCGTGTTGCAGAAGATAAGGACTTGTTTCATTTACAAGGGAGTTAGTATATTTATGTTTTTCAGTCATCTCATTTTTATGTTGGCTATTACAAGAAATTGCAAAAAAAAGCAAGATTTCTATAAGAATAAAATAACGCATTTTGATGGCTTAATGCGATTTAGCATAATTTGCAAAAAAGTGAGGAATAGTCTCAATTCCTTTTAAATAATTAAAAATTCCATAATGCTCGTTTGGAGAATGAATTGCATCTGAGTCCAGACCAAAACCAAGTAAAATAGATTTTACCCCTAACTCTTTTTCAAAAAGTGCTACAATTGGAATAGATCCTCCGCTTTTTACAGGTACTGGTTTTTCCCCATAAGTAGTTTCCATTGCTTTACTTGCTGCTATATATGCAGGAATATCGGTTGGAGAAACATAAGGCTCTCCACCATGATGAGGTTTTACTTTTACAGTAACAGATTTTGGAGCAATATGCTCAAAATATTTTGTAAATTTCTCTCTAATTTCTTCATCAGACTGATTAGGAACCAAACGCATAGAAATTTTTGCATATGCTTTTGAAGGAATAACTGTTTTTGCTCCTTCACCTGTATATCCTCCCCAAATTCCATTTACATCCAAAGTTGGGCGAACTCCAGTTCTTTCCATGGTAGTATACCCTTCTTCACCATGTATATCAGAAAGATTTAATGCTTTTTTATAGGCATCTAAGGAGAAAGGTGCTCTGGAAATATCTTCTTTTTCTTCAATAGAGAGCACCAACACATTATCGTAAAATCCTGGAATTGTGATGTGAT
>CAWVYN010000034.1:0-7076 GCA_963934425.1 uncultured Flavobacteriales bacterium
ATCACGCATGATATAATCAAATCCTCTTTGGTCATAAGCCCACGAATCATTTCCATGTTTATTATACTCTCCTGTTCCTTTGTCAATTAACTGACCGTTAGCGTCAAAATATTCTATAGTACCTTCTGGCTCTAAATTAGAAAAGGGCCAACCACTTAAAAGATCATCTACTTGAGTCCCTGAAATAGATAAAATAGGAACAGTATGTGTAGCATTGATAAAATAGGTGTTGTAGGTAATAAAACTTTGAGGGGTATTAATAGTAGGGCTGTAAGCTACTGCTTTCACTACTTGTGTTGAACCTACAGTTATCGGCCCAATATATTGTGTTGCAGTATTATCAGGAAAATCTCCATTAATTGTGTAATAAATAGTAACATTCGGATCAGGAGAGGTGATACTTAAACTGATGGGAGCTGCATAATATCCAGAAGGCTGGGAGAAAACAGGGGCAGAAGCATATCCTTGCATTGCTCCAATATTATTATTCCCAGGAGTTGGAGTTTGAAAAACAGACCAAGTATTTGTGCCATTTGTCGCCCTTCCTCTACTATCTCCTTTCTGATTAGGCATAATAGTAAGCGAATCAATGACTATTGCCCCTGTAGCATCTGAAAGAATTATTTTTTCATTTCCTTTGGTTTGGGTGATTTTGAAATTAGAGTGGGCATTTGTACCAATAATTTCATCTCTTCCTGAGCAATAAACCAAAACTGTATTTCCAGCAGGGACAATAAAAGAAGATGGAAATTGCCATTTGGTAAGATTTGTAGCTTTATCAGATAAATACCAGCCATTCAAATCTACATTAGTTCCTGATGTATTATATATTTCAATCCAATCTTCATATTCACCATAATTATCCTGAAAACTATCGTAATTAGCAGCAGAATACTCATTAATTATAACTTGGCTTTTTGCAATAAAAGAGATACAAAAGGCAAGTAAAAACAATACATATTTTTCCAACCGAATTGAGTTCATTTGACAAAGATAACACATAAACAGAAAAAGCAGCAAAAAAGAAAATTAAATCTTATGTGTACAAAACAGGTATTTTTAGGAGAAACGGCTTAATTGATTTCAATTATTTGTGTTATTTTGCAGATCTAACAAAGCTTAAAATTTGAAGTAATAAAAAATGAATATTAAAATATATGGAGCTGATTGGTGTCCTGATTGTGTAAATGCAAAAAATTTTCTCTCCTCAAAAGCAGTTGCATTCGAATACATTATTATAACTGATAACGCAGAAGCTATTACTTATGTAGAGAAAATAAATGATGGGAGAAGGGTAATTCCTACTATTGTAATTGATGGAGAAGCTTTTAGCAATCCAGGAATTAACGGATTAATGAAGATATTAGAGAATAAATTTTAATTTTGAACTCCCAAAACCAGCCCTATGAGTGATGCCATAAAGCACGAATGTGGAGTAGCAATGCTCCGACTGTTAAAACCACTTTCATTTTATCAGGAAAAATATGGCACCTGCCTTTATGGTTTAAACAAAATGTATTTATTGATGGAAAAGCAACACAACAGAGGGCAAGACGGAGTAGGGCTCGCCAATGTAAAGTTAGATGTCTCGCCTGGTAAAAGATACATAAGCAGAAAACGATCAATTAATGCAAATCCTATTCAAGATGTTTTCAAACAAGTAAATAAAAGATTTGTTTCCTTAGAGGAAAAAGATCCTGAAAAATTGAAAGATAGTAATTGGATGAAAGAAAATTTACCATTTACTGGGGAATTATTTTTGGGGCATTTGCGTTATGGAACTTTTGGCGGCAACACTATAGAGCAGTGTCACCCCTTCCTAAGACAAAACAATTGGAAAACTAGGAATTTGGTACTTGCCGGAAACTTTAATATGACCAATGTAGACGAGCTTTTTCAACAATTGATAGATCTTGGTCAGCATCCAAAAGAGATGGCAGATGCCGTTACTATTTTAGAAAAAATAGGACATTTTTTGGATGAGGCAAATGATGATATTTATTACAAACATAAAGATAATTTTAGCAAAAAGGAGATAACAAAAGTTATTGAAAATGAGCTGGATATTCAAGATATTTTAGTACAATCGGCTAAATATTGGGATGGTGGATATTTGATGTGTGGATTATTCGGTCATGGCGATGCTTTTGCCCTAAGAGATCCAAATGCCATTCGTCCAGGATATTATTATGCAGACGATGAAGTTGTAGTTGTTGCATCTGAACGTCCAGTTATCCAAACCTCCTTTAATGTAAAATCTGATAAAATTCATGAAATAAAAAGAGGACATGCACTCATTGTTAAAAAAGACGGAAGTCTTCAAGAAAAAAAGGTGCGCAAACCCCTTGAAAGAAAAGCATGTTCTTTTGAAAGAATATATTTCAGTAGAGGGAATGATAAAGATATTTATAATGAAAGATTAGCATTAGGGAAAAGGATTTTCAATAAGGTTTTGGCCTGTATTGATAATGACGTAAAGAATACAGTTTTCTCTTATATTCCAAATACAGCTGAGGTTTCTTATTTTGGACTTTTGAAAGGCTGTCATGCCTACTTAAATGAAGTAAAAACAAAGAAAATACAAGCACTAGGAGATAATCCTTGCCATGATGCGATAGCTGAAATAATGAAGATTTCGCCAAGAGCTGAAAAGATTGCGATAAAAGATGCAAAACTCAGAACTTTTATTACTTCTGATCAAGTAAGAGATGATTTAGTGGCGCATGTATATGACATTACTTATGGCACTGTAAAACCTTCTGACAACTTAGTGATGATTGATGACTCTATTGTTAGGGGGACGACTTTGAAGCAATCGATAATTAGAATTTTGGACCGTTTAGATCCTAAAAAAATTGTGGTTGTTTCTTCTGCTCCACAAATCCGTTATCCAGATTGTTATGGCATTGACATGTCAAAAATTGGAAATTTTATTGCATTTAATGCAGCAGTTGCATTGCTAAAAGACACTAAACAAGAAGATATTTTAACAGAAGTTTATAATAAATGCAAAGCACAAAAAAACTTACCAAAAGAGGAAATGATAAATTGTGTAAAAGATATTTACAAGCCATTCTCTGCTGATGAAATTTCTAAAAAAATATCTGATCTTTTAACACCTCAGGGGACTAATGCTGAGGTTGAAATTATTTATCAATCCATTTCTGATCTGCACACTTCTTGCCCTAACCACCAAGGAGATTGGTATTTTACAGGAGATTACCCAACTCCTGGCGGGAACAAGGTGGTGAATAAAGCTTTTATCAATTACATAGAAGGGAAGAACGAAAGAGCTTATTAACTCGTTTATTTTTTCAAGTTATTTTTTACTACAAGGTAGCGTCCTAAATATGCGGAGGGCAAATAAAATAATAAGTCAATTTTGAACCAATCCGGGTGAGATAGTTCCTGTAAATTATACCACCCGAAATAAGTAAATAATAGCCCTAAAAATAGGTGTTGATATTTAAAAAATGTGGTGTTATTCCATATAGGAAAACGAGATAATAAAATGGCGCTAATAGTGGCTATAAACGGCCCTACTGAGTGAGATATTATAACCAATATCAAAGCACCTAAAGGGGCAATCTTCATGTATGCATTTAATGCTTCTGTATCTTCCATAGTTACCGTTTCGGGTAAGGGATAAAATACCATACTTAAATAGTGCATAGCCATCATAGCTATCATGCCCAATATAATACCAATAAGTGTCGTGCTACCTAATCTGACGAGTGTTAATGTTGTGTTTTTCATATCTCTAATTCTGGGTAAAAGAAAAGCTCACTTTTGGTGGGCTTTTTGTTTTCTATTAAACAAAAACTATCTTTTTTCAGTAGTATAAATATTTCCTTTCCAAAAAAACAAAGTATTTCTCGCAGAACCAAATTGATTAACCGCCATATCAAAAGCCGAGTTAAAAGAAGCAATGTTTATTGCAGGAATTTCTTTACCATTAAAATGAACCATTTCTAATTTTTGCACAATGGTATAAGGATCTTTCTCTTGAGCCTCTTTTTCTTCTTCCACTTTTAGCGCCTCTTCTTCTTCTGTTAATGGTTTTGGATGGCTTGGTGCAATAGTCATTTCATCAATTAGATGGCTTGCACCAGCAAATTTATCAATAACAAAAAGAGTATAACGAATATCCACAGAAATGGTTCTTTGCACCTGATTCTCAAAAGCAATATCTCCACTCATGGCTTCCCAATTTCCATCAAAAGCGGTGCCTACCAATTCACCCCAAGCATTGATAACAGGAGAGCCAGAATTACCTCCTGTAATATCATTGTTTGAAATAAAGTTAATTCTTAAATTTCCTTCTGCATCTGCATATTTTCCGTAATCGCCAATTTCATATAGTTGCTTTAATTTTTGAGGGACAATGAACTCCTCATTTGTGGCGTCTTCTTTTTCCATAATACCGTCAATGGTAGTGTAATAATCGTATTGCATGGCATTTCCTGGCTGGTAATCTCCAACATTTCCATAGGTCAATCGCATGGTAGAGTTAGCATTAGGATAATATTTTTTATCCGGATTCATTTCTCTAAGTCCTGCAATAAAAAGGCGATTTCCTTTTTCCAAATCAGCTCTAATTTTTTTCCGTTTAGGATAATGATTCTCCAAATAGAAATTATAAATTGACATAAGCGTTCTGTGAGCGAGATCTTTCTCAATTTTTTTGGCAGATGGGTTATTCAAGAAAGCATAAAATTTTGCACGGCTTGAAAAAATGGAGTTTTTAAAAAGCTTTTTTGCATAAAAATCAAAGTCCAATTTTTTTAGCCCAAAGTGTTGCTTTTCAATTTTTTGAAAAATACCTGGATGCTGACTTTTTGGAATATTGTGATAATACATTTTTAACATTGCAGATAATAATTCTTGGTCTAACTCAGCATTATAATCTTTGTAAAAATCCTTTGCCGTATTTTTGATGTCTTTTATCTTTTTCCGTTTATCGACATCCTCTATATCCGTTAATTGCCCTATCAGACTGTTCATTTGCCTAGAAAAATATAAAATTTCTGCTCCACGAAAAATAGCTTCATTAAGATAAGTCCTGGCAATATTTATTTTTCTGTTGGCAAAATAAGCATCTTCAATTAACCCCAAAGCATCTCCATATTTTGTTTGCCTTTTAGCGTCTCCATTTGCCACCCAGACTCTGAAATTGTTCTCAATCTCTTTTTTCTTGTCAGATACTCGCATTGTTTTTAACCCTTTGCTTTGGCCAATAAAATATTTCCAATAGTTAGAAGTTTGTGCATATTTTGCAGCATACTGAATCTTGGTTCTATTACTCTTATCCATATAAGATTTCATAATGGCCAATTTTTCACTTCTAATATCAACAATTGTTGGCCCGGACTGTTCCAAAGCTTCCTTCACTCCATAAGAAGTTAGATATCTGTCGGTTCTTCCAGGGAAACCATAAATCATGGTATAACTGCCATTATCCACACCATCTAAGGAGATTGGCAGAAAATGCTTTGGTTTGTAAGGAATATTTTCTTCTGCATATTCAGCAGGAGTTCCATCAGGTGCCATATAAACTCTGAAAAGTGCAAAATCCCCAGTGTGTCTTGGCCACATCCAATTATCAGTATCCCCACCAAATTTTCCAATTGCAGATGGAGGAGCTCCAACTAAACGTACATCTTTGAAAGTCTCATATATCAAGAGGTAGTATTCGTTTCCGCCAAAAAAGGATTTAATTTTTGCATTATAGTGAGTTCCTTCAGTAGCTTCTGATACTATAATTTTAATGGCTTTTTCAATTTTTTCTTTTCTATCTGCTTCTGATAAATTCAAATCATCAAAGCCAACTAATACCCTATCGGTTACGGATTCAATACTTACTAAAAAAGTAGCAGTAAGGCCCTCATTTTTTAGTTCAGCATTTCGACTCATAGCCCAAAAACCATCTTCCAGATAATCGTTTGAAACAGTTGAATGAGTTTGAATTGCATCAAAACCACAATGGTGATTGGTCAGCATCAGTCCTTCTGCTGAAATCATTTCTGCAGTACAAAAACCGCCCAAAGAAACAATGGCATCTTTAAGTGATGAATTGTTTACAGAGTACAAATCAGATGCTGTAAGCTGCAAGCCATGTGCCTGCATATCTTCTTCATTTAAGCTTTGTAAAAGTTGTGGCAACCACATCCCTTCATCTGCTATTGCAGAAAAAGAAAAGATGCTAATAAGTGTTGTAAATAAGCTTTTTCTTAACATTGTATTAAATTTTAATTTCTGGCAAATTTAATAGAATTCCGTAGCTATTTGGCTAAATATTAAATAGAATTTGATTAAAAATTAAAGCGTATTTTTGTCTTAGATTATGGGTGAAAAAAAATTAATTAGAATAAATAAATTCCTATCAGAGATTGGCTATTGCTCCAGAAGGATGGCCGATAAACTAATTGAACAAGGAAGGGTAACTATAAATGGAGAAGCTCCAGAAATGGGAACTAAAATTTCAGAAGAAGACGAGGTACGTGTGAATGGGGAATTAGTCTCTCAGCCGAAAAAGAAAAAGATGGTTTATTTGGCTTTTAACAAACCAATTGGAATTGTTTGTACTACTGATACCAAAAGAGAGAAAAACAACATTATTGATTATATCAACTATCCAACAAGGGTTTTCCCAATCGGGAGACTGGACAAACCTTCAGAAGGACTTATTTTTCTCACCAATGATGGAGATATTGTAAACAAGATTTTACGTGCCCGAAACAATCACGAAAAGGAATACGAAGTAACGGTTCATAAACCGGTAACCAAAGAATTTATTAAATCGATGAGCAGTGGTGTTCCTATTTTGGATACGGTTACCAGAAAATGTTTTGTAAAACAAACAGATAAAAAGAAATTCAAAATTATTCTTACCCAAGGGCTAAACAGGCAGATTAGAAGAATGTGTGAATACTTGGGATATGATGTAAAAAAACTAAAAAGAGTCCGAATTATGAATATCAAACTGGATATTCCAGTGGGAAAGTATCGTGATTTTACCGCTACAGAATTGAACCAAATCAATCAAGCAGTGGAGCATTCCATTAAAATTTTTGAAG
>CAWVYN010000035.1:0-6954 GCA_963934425.1 uncultured Flavobacteriales bacterium
ATTCATGCTTATTCCTAACAAAATCATTCTTTCTTTTTATCATCTTTTATCTCAAATATCAGATGTAATTTCATACATTTGTAAAAAACTTTAAAGGAAAAAGAAGATGGAAGATTTATTGAAAAAGTTTGAAGATAAAAAACCTGAAATTGTGTTTAAGTGGCAAGATAATCTGACCAGTGCAAAAGGATGGATTGTGATAAACTCATTAAGAGGTGGTGCTTGTGCTGGTGGCACAAGAATGCATGCCAATGTATCTAAGCAGGAGGTAGTTGCACTTGCTAAAACCATGGAAGTGAAATTTACGGTTTCAGGCCCTCCAATTGGCGGGGCAAAATCTGGAATAAATTTTGACCCAAAAGATCCTAGAAAAAAAGAAGTCTTAAAAAGGTGGTTTGCTGCTATAAAACCACTTCTAAAATCCTATTACGGAACAGGTGGAGATATGAATGTAAATGAAGTAGAAGAAGCCATACCTATATGTGAGAAGAATGGAATTTTATTTCCGCTTGAAGGGGTGGTAAATGGGCATTTCAAAAAAGATAAGGCAGGAAAATTGCAGATTATTAACCAACTTTCTAAGGGAGTTCCTCTTATTGTAAGAGATGAGAAACTTACTCCTAATCCATCAAAAGATTATTCCGTTGGTGATTTGATAACTGGCTTTGGCGTATCGGAATCTGTTTTGCATTTTTACAATATTTTTGGTGGAGAAGTAAAAGGAAAAAGAGTAATTGTACAAGGATGGGGGAATGTAGCCGGGGCTGCTGCTTATTATCTAGCACAAGCTGGTGCTATTATAGTTGGCATTATTGATAAAGTTGGAGGAATCATAAATGCTGATGGCTATTCTTTTGAGGAAATAAAATCTTTATTAAACGATCGTTCATCAAACTTTCTAGAAACTGATAACATGCTTTCATTTGAGCAGGCAAATCAAAAGATATGGACTGTTGGAGCAGAAATCTTTATTCCAGCAGCAGCATCTCGTTTGCTTACTCAAAGGCAATTAGATCAAATGATTGACAATGGATTAGAAGTAATTTCAGCTGGGGCAAATGTACCTTTTGCAGACAAAGAAATATTCTATGGCCCTATTTCAAAAAATGCAGACGAAAGTGTAAGTGTTTTGCCTGATTTTATTGCAAATTGTGGTATGGCTCGTGCCTTTTCCTACTTTATGCAAGATGATTGTCAAATGAAAGATATTGCTATCTTTACGGCAGTTTCCAAAACGATAAAAGAGTCAATAGAAAAAGTGCAGCAGAAAAATAATATGAAAACTAATTTTTCAAAAACAGCATTAGAAATTGCTTTAAAACAACTACTATAAATTATGAACACACAATTTTTACAAACTGAATTCTTAGGAAACTCCATTCAAGATTATTGTTGGTTTTTAGGAGCGATAATTATAGGGCTCCTTTTCAAAAAACTTATCTCCAGATATTTTAGTAAACTGCTTTACAAACTTATTGGCAAAAAAGATAGTGAAATTGGTGTAGAGAAATTTAACGAACTACTTTCTAAACCTATTGGACTTTTTATTATGCTTGCCATTATTTATCTTGGGGCTTCTCATATAGTATATCCGCCCAATTGGAATTTAGCAAATGTTTCAGAATTTGGCCTTAAAATGATTGTGAGTAAAAGTTATTCTTTTGTTTATGTGCTTTCAATTTTTTGGATTCTGCTAAAAGTAATTGATTTTGTAGGTTTAATTTTATTTGCGAAAGCAGAAAAAACAGAAAACAAAATGGATGACCAACTTATACCTTTTATTCTTGAAATTGTAAAAATTCTAACCTATATATTTGCGCTATTTATCATTATGGGTAATATTTTTGATGTGAATATTACCGCTCTTGCAACCGGCCTTGGGATTGGAGGGATTGCACTCGCTATGGCGTCCAAAGAAAGTTTGGAAAATCTGCTTGGTTCTTTTACTATATTTTTTGATAGGCCTTTTACTGTTGGTGATACTGTAACGGTAGGGTCTGTAACTGGTAGAGTAGAAAAAGTTGGATTTAGGAGCACTAGAATCAGAACTTTTGATAAAAGTATTGTTACAGTGCCGAATAAAAAAATGATTGATGCCGAATTGGATAATTTGGGGATGCGACCAGTAAGAAGAGTTAAGTTTAATCTTGGGCTCACTTATGATACCACAATTGAGCAGATAAAAACCATAGTGGCTGACATTCAAAATATGATTAATGAACACGAAAAAACAGATCAAGAAGGTAAAGTGCGATTCCAAGAATTTGGAGGAAGCTCATTGGATATACTTGTAATCTATTATGTAAATAGCCCAAAATGGGATGATTTGATAGATGTGCGAGAAGATATCAATTACAAAATAATGGAGATTGTAAAAAAGCATAATTCTGATTTTGCCTTTCCATCTACAACAGTATATTTGCAGCAAAATAATTAAACCCTAATTTTATGATTCTTACCATTATGATTGTAGTCTTTGTTTTGGGCTACTTAGCTATTGCATTGGAACACTCTATTAAAGTAGATAAGGCGGCTTCTGCTCTTATTATTGGTGCTCTTGGTTGGTCTCTTTTTGCCTTTTCAGGAGTTGATCCCCATCATATTACTGAGGAATTACAACATCATTTAGTAGATATTGCAGAAATTTTATTCTTCCTTTTGGGAGCTATGACCATTGTAGAATTGATTGATGCCCATGAAGGATTTGCCATTATTACCAACAAAATCACGACTAATAAAAAAGTAGCTTTGATGTGGATTTTGAGCTTAATCACTTTCTTCTTTTCTGCTGCTTTAGATAATTTAACAACATCCATTGTAATGGCGGCACTACTTACTAAACTGATAAAAGAAAAAGAAACACTTTGGATGTTTGCCGGGATAGTAATATTAATTGCGAATGCTGGTGGTGCATGGTCGCCAATTGGGGATATAACAACTATTATGCTTTGGATAGGTGGACAAATAACTGCTACAAGCATCATTACTAATATTTTTATTCCGAGTTTGGTTTGTGCGCTTGTTCCTCTTATTTATCTAAGCTTTAAATTAAAAGGAGAAATTGAAAGGCCTACACTTGTAAAAAGCAAAGAACATTACGCTGATCCCACCTCATTATTTGAAAGAAAATTAATTTTTTATATGGGAGTTGGAGGATTGCTTTTTGTGCCAATTTTTAAAACCGTTACTCATCTTCCTCCTTATTTAGGTATGATGCTTTCATTAGGAGTGCTGTGGCTTACTACTGAAATAATTCATAGAAGCAAAAACTATGAGCAAAGAGCAGACCTTTCAGTTATAGGTGTTTTGAAAAAAATAGACGTACCTACTATCTTCTTCTTTTTAGGAATACTATTAGCTGTTGCATCTTTACAATCGGCTGGTCAATTAGATATAGTAGCTAAATATTTGGATAAAACTTTTGATGGAAATATTTATGCTATTAATATTATTATTGGGTTGCTTTCTTCTATTGTAGACAATGTACCACTTGTAGCAGGCGCAATGGGGATGTATGAAGTTCAATCCATTGGAGATTATGCAGTAGATGGAAAATTCTGGCAGTTTTTAGCTTATTGTGCTGGCACTGGTGGTAGTGTGCTTATTATCGGATCAGCAGCTGGAGTTGCTGTTATGGGAATTTTGAAAGTTGATTTTATTTGGTATATGAAAAAAATCTCATTTCTGGCGCTTATGGGTTATTTAGCAGGGGCTGGCACTTATTATTTGATGCAATAAAAAATAAAATAATCGTTTTAATAATAAAGTAAATTATGAATACTATTCTCTTACAAAGCACCTTAACAAGCGATACTATTAGTCAAATAGTGGTAGAAGAAAAAACGCTATCCATTATGCAACTCATTACTAGTGGAGGGACTGGAGGAACTATCATCATGTCTGCATTAGCTTTACTTTCCGTTTTTGCAGTTTATATTCTATTCGAGCGTTATTCGGCAATAAATAAGGCAAGCAAGGAAGATGAAAATTTCTTTAAAAGTATCAAGAATTTTGTAGAGCAAAAAGACATAACAGCAGCTAAAACCCTTTGTCAGAATACGGACAACCCAATTGCTAGAATGATTGAAAAAGGAGTAGATAGGATTGATAAACCTATGACAGATATTTCATCTGCTATTGAAAATCAGGGGAAATTAGAGATTTATAAAATGGAAAATAACTTGGCGAATCTTGCAACTATTGCAGGAGCTGCCCCAATGATTGGGTTTTTAGGAACTGTTATTGGTATGATTGTGGCCTTTCATGAAATGGCAAGTGCAGGAGGAAATATTGATGTAGAAATGCTTTCTAAGGGAATCTACACTGCTATGGTAACTACTGTTGCCGGTTTAGTTGTTGGAATTATTGCATACATAGCCTACAATTATTTAGTTACTAAAGTGGAAAAAGTTATCTTCCAGATGGAAGCACGAACTACTGAATTTTTAGATCATATTCATCATTCTGAATAATGGCCCTTAGAAGCAGAAATAAAGTTAGTCCGGATTTTAATATGTCATCTATGACTGATATTGTTTTCTTACTACTTATCTTTTTTATGCTTACTTCTACCCTAGTAAGTCCAAATGCTTTGAAACTACTTTTACCAAACTCCAAAGCCAAAACATTAGAAAAACAAACCATTTCTGTTTCCATCACCAAAGAGATTGATTTTTTCGTTAATGAAGATAAAGTGATAGAAAGTAATTTGGAAAATCAATTAAAGTTACTCTTGGAAAATGAAATGGAACCAGCCATTATTTTACATACAGATAAGACGGTTGATATTGAGCATGTAGTAAAAGTGATGGATATTGCCTACAGAAACAAATACAAAATTGTACTGGCCACAAAACCAAAATAAATGAGTTCTTCTGAAAAGAAAAACAAAAGAAAAGGGATTATTGGAACTATTTTATTTCATACCCTTCTTCTAATTGCTTTTCTATTCATGGGGCTTACTTACCAAATACCTCCTCCACCTGAGGAGGGAATTAGTATTAATTTTGGTTATATGGATGAAGGGGTAACCGAAGCTGAACCAGAGGATAAATCAGAAACTCCAGAGCCCGTTCAAGAAGAGATTGTTGAAGAACAAAGTTCAGCAGATGAGGAAGTAATTACTCAAGAAACGGAAGAAGCTCCAATAGTTGAAAAAACGGAGCAAAAAAAGAAAGATCCTGAACCAGAGAAAAAGGAAGTAATTGAAGAAAAAAAGCCGGAGGTAAACAAAAAAGCACTTTATACTGGAAAAAAGAAAAATAAAGAAGCAGATGAAGGTAATACAGGAGAAAGTGGGAATCAGGGAATAATAGATGGAGATATTAATGCAAAAGCCTATGCTGGTGGTGGAATTGGAACAGATGGCATTGCTTATCAACTAGGTGGAAGAAGTCCTGAATTTAAAGCAAAACCCATCTATAAAATTCAAGAGGAAGGAAAAGTAGTTGTTGTTATTACAGTGGATAGATTAGGTAATGTAGTAAATGCAATTCCTGGTGCAAAGGGCTCCACAACACTCAATAAATACCTATTAGCTAAAGCCAAAGAAGCGGCTATGAAAACCAAATTCAATCCTAAACAATCTGCTCCTGAAAACCAACAAGGAAGAATAGTGTATCATTTCAGTTTGAACTGATGACTTACCAAAAAACGCTTGATTATCTTTTTGCTAAGTTACCAATGTATCAAAGAGAAGGCTCCATTGCTTACAAAGACGATATTGGTAATATTATAGAAGCTGCTAAGCACTTAAATAATCCACATAACAAGTTTAAAAGCATACATATTGCAGGAACAAACGGAAAAGGATCAGTAGCACATATGTTAGCTTCGATTTTACAAGAAGCAGGTTATAAAACTGGGCTTTATACCTCACCTCACTTAAAAGATTTTAGAGAAAGAATTAAAATAAATGGGCAAATGATAACAGAGCAAAAAGTGGTTGATTTTGTCTTAGAGAACAAACACTTATTTGAAAAATTAGAGATGTCCTTTTTTGAGATGACAGTGACGTTGGCTTTTGATTATTTTGCTAAAGAAAAAGTAGATATTGCCATTATTGAAACAGGATTAGGAGGAAGATTAGATAGTACTAACATCATTGACCCTGAACTCTCCATCATTACTAATATTGGTTTAGATCATACTAATTTATTAGGTAATTCTATTGAAGAAATTGCAATGGAAAAAGCTGGAATTATCAAAAAAGAGACAGCTATACTAATTGGCAAAGAGCAAGTAGCAACAAAAAGTATTTTCAAAGAAGTTTCAGACGCAAAAAATGCACCTTTATATTTTGCAGATAAAATTGCTGTTTTAAACACTGACTTAAAGGGAGGTTACCAAGAAAAAAATATTTGCACAACTGTTTCTGCAATTAAACAACTCCAAAGCTTGGGCTGGAATATTTCAGATAGAAATATAAAAAAGGGATTGGAGAAAGTGGTGAAGAATACGGGAATTTTAGGTAGGTGGCAAACCTTATCTGAAAGTCCAAGAATCATTTGTGATGTTGGGCATAATGAAGATGGAATTAAAGAAATTGTTAAGCAATTAAACAAATTAAAATACCAGAAACTACATTTTGTGTATGGCACTGTCAATGATAAAGATTTTGATAGAATTCTATCACTATTACCAAAGGATGCAAAATATTACTTCTGCAAACCTAATATCCAAAGAGGATTAAGTGCAGAGAACTTGCAAAGAAAAGCTAAAAAACACCAACTCTTAGGCAATGCTTTTAATAGTGTAGATGATGCTATTTGTAGAGCAAAAGAGAATCAAAAAAGAGAGGATGTTTTGTTTATAGGCGGTAGTACTTTTGTAGTAGCAGAAGCTCTTTAATTTAATTTCGGAAATACTTGTATGTAATAAGAATTGGCATATATTTGCACTCCAATTTTGGGCGATTAACTCAGTTGGTTCAGAGTGCCTCCCTTACAAGGAGGA
>CAWVYN010000036.1:0-6908 GCA_963934425.1 uncultured Flavobacteriales bacterium
AGGAGTTAGAATGTGGAATTACAAAAATGAAATAGAAGCGCTTGAAGATGTGTTAAGACTTTCAAGAGGAATGACCTATAAATCAGCCATTTCTGGATTAGAATTAGGAGGAGGGAAAGCAGTTATTTTTGGAGATTCAGCCACTGAAAAATCAGAAGCTCTTTTGCGTAGGTTTGGAAAGTTTGTGGAAAGTTTGGGAGGAAAATATATTACAGCAGTAGATGTTGGAATGGGACCAAAAGACATGGAATACATCAAAATGGAAACCAATCATGTTACAGGAACAACGGAAGAATTAGGTGGAAGTGGTGACCCTTCTCCTGTCACTGCTTATGGAGTGTATATGGGGATGAAAGCTGCGGCAATGTATCGTTGGGGTAGTAATAATTTGGAAGGAAAAACGATTTTAGTTCAAGGGGTTGGGCATGTTGGAGAGTATTTAGTAAAGCATCTGAAATCAGAAAAAGCAAATATATATATCAATGATATAAATCAAGAAAGATTAGATTTTGTAGCTAAGAAATATGGTACACAAATAATTGATTGTGACTCTATCTTTGATTTGAATATGGATATTTACTCTCCATGTGCTTTGGGAGCAACACTTAATTGCGAAAGTATTCAAAAACTAAAATGTGAAATAATAGCTGGTGCTGCTAATAATCAATTAGAAGATGAAGATAATCATGCTAATCAACTCAAAGAAAAAGGGATAATTTACGCTCCTGATTTTTTAATAAATGCTGGAGGATTGATTAATGTGTATTCTGAGATAAAAGGTTTTTCTAGAGAAAAATCTTTGGAAAAAACCAAGAATATTTACAATACTACTTTGGAGATTTTAAACAAATCGGAAGAAGACGGAATAACCACAAATCAGGCAGCAATAAGTATTGCTGATCAAAGGTTAGAAAGCTCTAGTAAAAGATAAAAATTTAAGTTCTTAAAATGATAAATAGAAGGCACATTCGCTTGAAAGTAATGCAATCTTTGTATGCCTATTTTACTTCTAATAATAAAGATTTGGAAAAGGCGCAAAAGCAAATGCTTAAAGAATTTAAAGATATTGCAACTCTCTACCTTCTAATCTTATCTTTACCACACATTCTAGCGCAGTTCTCCAAAGTATTTTTAGAGGAACAAAAAAACAAGCATTTTGCTACAGATTTTGATAAAGGGCATAGTAAAAAATTTGAGAATAATAAGATAGTAAAACTGATTTCAGAAGACAAGATGCTATTAAAAGAGATGAATAAGGTTTCTGGGTTTTGGAAAAATAATGAGTATGATTTAATTCGAAAGTTATTTGTAAAAATCTGGAAATCTGATATATATAAAGATTATTGTAATGCAAGCGAAACTACTTTTGAGAAAGATAAAGAATTCTTGCTTAGTATTTTTGATAAAAATATTATTGAGGATGAACTTTTACACCACATTTTAGAAGAAGAAAGTATCTTTTGGATGGATGACTTACCTTTTGTGGGAAACATTATTTACAGCCAAATAAAAGCAACTAAAAATGAAGAAAGTAGGATTTTATTTTCCACTACTTTTAAAAATAAAGATGATAATGAGTTTGCTAAAGAACTATTAAGAAAGACAATATTAAATCATAAAGAGTTTGAAGAGGTTATTACGAAGAAAGCAAAAAATTGGGATTTGGAAAGAATTGCTACAATGGACCAAATTCTACTAATGATGGCTTTATGTGAATTAATGTATTTTGCTGAAATCCCTGTTAAAGTATCTTTAAATGAATACATTGAGGTAGCAAAATATTACAGTACAGATAAAAGTAAAGGATTCATCAATGGTATTCTAGATAAAGTAATATCTGAATATAGAAAGTCAGGAAAAATTAAAAAAGTGGGAAGAGGGCTATTAGAATAATTTATAGATTTGCAAAACAAGAAAATGAAAACACTTAAGATTATATTATGCTTTTTTATTAGTGTCAGTTTCTCCTGTAATGATTTGGTAAAAAAAGTGGAAGATGAAAAAGAAGATCAAATTTCTGCCAAATTAGTAAATAATCCTATTACAGCAGAAGAAGGAAAACAAACAAGCTCACTTCCTAAAATATTCTTTAATAAATTACGACACAATTTTGGTAAAATAAATCAAGGAGAGTCCGTTTCCCATGAGTTTGTTTTTACCAATACCGGTGAAACAGAACTCATTATTAACAATGCAAAAGGGAGTTGTGGTTGCACTGTGCCTAAATGGCCAAGAAAACCAATTGCACCAGGAAAATCGGAAGAAATAAAAGTTACTTTTAACAGTGCTGGAAAATCTGGAAAACAAAGTAAAACAATTACTTTAGTTACCAACGCTATTCCAAATACTACCGTACTAACCGTTAGTGCAAATGTATTAATCGAACAAACAAAAGAAAAACAATAATTATGATTTTATTACAAGCAGGAGCAGGGGGAACATCACTGGTATTTTTTATACTAATTTTTGCAGTTATGTACTTTTTTATGATTAGACCACAAATAAAAAAACAGAAAAAAGAAGTAGCATTTAGAGATGCTATAAAGGTAGGAGATAAGGTAGTAACTATTGGAGGAATTCACGGAAAAATATCAGAAATTGGAAAATCCACAGTAGTACTTGATGTACATGCTTCTGGCAAGTTGAAAGTAGAGAAATCTGCCATCTCCATGATGGCTCAAACCGAAATTCAGAGTTAAATGTATAAGAAATTGCAAGCGTTATTTGGACGAATAACAGCATTCTTGCACTTAAATAAAAGGTTAAGTAAGTATCTTATTTTTTTATTTGTTTCTTTTTCTTTTTGGTTTTTAACTATTATGAGTAAGGAGTACGAAACTACTATTCTCATTCCTATTTCGTATAACAATTTTCCTGAAAGCCAGCAATTAATCAATAATCTAGAAAACCAAATAGAGTTAAAGGTAAAATCACATGGATTTTATTTGCTTAGCAACAATCTTTTTAAAAGTAAAACGCTCCAAATATCGGTCAATAATTTGGAAGAGAGTAAAACGAGAAAGTATAGTCAAAAGCAGTGGATTGTAAATAAAAATTTGAAGAAAATTTATAAACTTCTTTCTGCGGATATCAAAATCTTAAGCACAAATCCAGACACATTAATTTTTCGTTTTCAAAAGAAAGAAAGTAAAAAGGTTAAAGTAGTCTTCAATGGAGAGTTTAATTTTTCTTCACAATACAGAATGCAAGATAAAATACAACTTTCTCCTGATAGTATTTTTGTTTTTGGTTCTAAGGAGAAGCTATCTGGGATTCATTTTATTGAAAGTGAGAATATAGTCTTTGAAAATATAGAAAAAGCTATAAAACAAGATCTCAAATTAAATGAAACGGAAGGAATTTCTTTTTCTGAAAAAAAGGTTCAGATACAATTTGAAGTAGAAAAATTTACGGAAAAAATAATTACACTTCCTCTAAATGCAATAAATGTTCCAAAAGGGTATAAAATAAAATTTTATCCAGCAAAAGTAGAGGTTGCAACTACTGTTGCTTTTGATGATTATAATAAATTAAACACAAACTTATTTGTAGCTCAAGTGGATGCTTCAGATTTAAAGCAAAAGAAAAAATTAGATGTCATTCTAAGTAAGTACCCACCATTTACCGAAATTGTAAAAATTAAACCAAGTAGAGTAGAGTTTTTGTTGATAAGGGAGTAGATAAAAAATGTATAATCTCCTTAGTTTAGACTGATTTGCCTAATGTCTAAAATCTGATATCTTTGCTTCATGCATTTTTTAGAAACACCCATAGAATATTTAAAAGGAGTTGGTCCAATGCGAGCTGAGCTTCTCAAAAAAGAATTAAATATCTTTACTTTTTCTGATTTATTGTATTATTATCCCTTTCGCTATATCGACAGAAGTATTATTCATAAAGTTGCTGAGCTAAATGTAGGTATACCTTATATTCAGCTAAAAGGAAAGATTATTCGCTTTGAGGAAAAGGGGCAAAAAAGAGCAAAACGATTGATTGCTTATTTTCAGGATGAAACTGGAATTACAGAACTTATTTGGTTTAAAGGAATTCGATGGATTAAAAATGGTGTAAAAAGAAATGTAGAATATTTAGTTTTTGGCAAGCCCTCTGCTTATCAAAGTAAAATAAATATTGTGCATCCTGAAATGGATGTTTTTGAAAAAGAACAATCTATCCCTGCCTCTTTGCAATCGGTATATTCAACTACAGAGTTATTGAGCAGTAAAGGATTAAATAGCAGAGGAATAAGAAAGTTAATTAAAGTATTGCTTCCGCAAATAGAAAATAAAATTAAAGAGACCTTGTCCGATTCTTTACTTAGTAGATTAAAACTCCCAAAAAGAGAAAAAGCACTTATTGACATTCATTTCCCTACAGATACAAATAGCTTAGAAAGAGCCCAAAAAAGATTAAAGTTTGAAGAACTTTTTTTCTTGCAATTTCATCTTTTAAAAATGAAGCTGACAAGAACAAAAAAATATGATGGTTTTATATTAGAAAAAGTCGATAATCATTTTGAAAATTATTTTAAGAATCATTTGCAATTTAAACTTACAAATGCACAAAAAAGAGTGTTAAAAGAGATCAGAATTGATGTAAAAATAGGTAGTCAAATGAATCGTCTTCTTCAAGGAGATGTAGGCAGTGGAAAAACATTAGTTGCGCTGCTGAGTATGCTGATGGCAGTGAATAATAGTTTTCAGGCTTGTATGATAGCGCCAACAGAAATTTTGGCTCAGCAGCATTTTAAAAATATCTCTAAAGAATTAGAGAAATTAGACATAAAAGTAGCAATTCTTACTGGCTCATCCAAAGTTAAAGAACGCAAAGAATTGCACGAGCAATTAGAAAATGGGAAGATTCACATACTTATAGGAACACATGCGCTTTTGGAAGATAAGGTAATTTTCAAAAATTTAGGATTTGTGGTTATTGACGAACAACATAGATTTGGAGTAGCACAAAGGGCTAAATTATGGAAGAAAAGCACAACCCCTCCGCATGTCTTAGTAATGACAGCAACCCCAATTCCTAGAACACTTTCCATGACACTTTATGGAGATTTGGATGTATCAATAATTGATGAACTTCCTCCTGGAAGAAAAGAAATAAAAACTCTTTGGCGTTCCGATAGTAGTCGATTGAAAGTGAATAGATTCATGCGCGAACAAATTACTTTAGGTAGACAAATCTACATTGTTTTTCCACTTATTCAAGAGAGTGAAAAATTAGATTACAAAGATTTAATGGATGGATTTAAAGCAATTTCTGCAGAATTTCCTATGCCCGATTTTCAGGTGAGTGTAATGCATGGACAAATGAAAGCAGAAGATAAGGAATACGAAATGAAGAGATTCTCTGAAGGGATTACCAACATAATGGTTGCTACAACTGTAATTGAGGTTGGTGTGGATGTTCCTAATGCAAGCGTGATGCTAATTGAAAGTGCTGAGCGCTTCGGTTTGTCGCAATTGCATCAATTAAGAGGGAGAGTAGGTAGAGGAGCAGAGCAATCTTATTGTATATTGCTTAGTGGCGACAAAATTAGTAATGAAGGGAGGCTACGCCTGGAAACCATGGCAAGTACTAGTGATGGCTTTAAAATTGCAGAAGTAGATTTAAAATTAAGAGGTCCCGGTGATATGATGGGTACCAAACAAAGCGGCATGCTAAATTTCAAAATTGCTGATATTTTAAAAGATGGAAAAATATTGGACTTTGCTAGAAAGGAGGCAATTGCTTTATTAAAAGAAGATGAGAATCTAGAAAAGATTGAAAATATAAATATTACTCGTGCTTACAGGCCTTATGCTAGGGAAAGAATGGAGTGGGGTAGGATCAGTTAATTTATGGCTATTTAGCTTATTATCAGATTTACAGAAACATATTACTTTCTTACTCTTTTCAAATCCAATAAATTCATAGCATTACTATTAAAACCACTTATATTTGGCTGAGTAAAACGTAAGACCCTATCATAATAAAGAGGTACGATGGCTGCTTCTTGAATAATTAACTCATCCATTTCTATATAAAGTTCATGTCGTATAGAATCATTTTTTTCTTGGCTTGCTTTCTCATATAAATTATCAAATTCTGTATTTATAAAATGCGTATAATTTGGTCCTTTAGGGCAAAAGTTTTTGGAATAAAAAAGGGCTAAATAATTTTCTGCATCTGCATAATCTGCAATCCAACTTCCTCTAAAAAAAGTAAGTTTGGAAGTAGCTATCATTTGCCTATGTGTAGATGGCGGATTTACCTCTACTCTAATTTTCACGCCAATTTCAGCTAAAGCATGCTGTATGTATTCGCACAAATCCAGATAGGAAGAAGTGGTGGACAAAATAATTTCTGTATTTAAATCAAAATTACTTTCAGTAACTAGTTGTTTAGCTTTTTCTGGATTATAGTTATATCCATTTAGGTTTTCTGAAAAAGAGGGTAATCCCTTTGGAATAAAACCCTGCAAAGCAGGAGTACCTATATTGTTGCGGAGGTATTTGAGCATTTTTACTCTATCAAAGCCATAATTGATGGCTTGTCGAATTTTAAGTGGTAAGGCATCTTCCATCAAAAAACCCAGATATTCAGTATTTAGATAAGGCTGAGTGTTAAGTATTATTTTTCCTTTGTATTTTTTGTTTAGCGTACCATCTCTATATAGTACTTCATCTTTGTAAGAAGCATCTATCCCAGAAATAAAATCAAGATTTCCTTTCAAAAATTCTAGAAAAGCTGCTTGTTTATCCTTTATGAAAGTAATGGCAACCGCATCTAAAAAGGGTAAATGTTCTCCATTTTGTTTTTCAAAATAATTTGGGTTTTTTCTAAAAACTAACTTCACTCCTTCTTTCCAGTACTGAAAGTGAAATGGGCCTGTGCCGATTGGGTGCTCTCGAAAATTG
>CAWVYN010000037.1:0-6842 GCA_963934425.1 uncultured Flavobacteriales bacterium
AATCTCACTACTACTTATCTGTAAAAAATTTGAAGCAAAATCTTTAATATTTACCTTTTTTGTTGTAGATACCGAAAACAAAACTGCAGCATCATTATAGCTTGACTTGTGGCTAGAGAAAAAGAGGGTCTTTATTTTTCTTTGCTCTGATTTGTTAAAGATGTTGATTATAGAATCTAAAAGATGAATATCGTTTTGCAAATTATTTATATAATGCGCTTGTTTGCACTTTTCCCAAATCTCAGATTTATTTAATTTTTCACTGAAATTCTCGAAATCATTTATTTGTAAGATGAGAGAAGCATTTGTCGGGATTAGTACAAAAGCAGAAGTGGTCTTTTCAGATAATTGTTTGTAGTTTTTGTATCCAAAAAATAAAATAAAACTTACTAAAAGCAGTAGGATTAAGATTCTTAGATGCTCGGTTTTCATTATAATTCTAATTTTAATTGCAAAGGTAAAAGTTTAAAGCTCTTTCTGTGGTACTTGCAAGGGGCGTAATTAACAATGGATTGTCGGTGAGCCTTAGTAGGGTATCCTTTGTTCTTATCCCATCCATATTGTGGAAATTCTTGGTGTAATTTTTGCATCAATTTATCTCTGTAGGTTTTTGCTATAATCGATGCTGCAGCAATAGGTGCGAATTTACTATCACCTTTTACAATGCATTTGTGTGGAATATTTTTGTAATTATGAAATTTATTTCCATCAATAAGTAGTAATTCTGGCTTTAATCTTAGCTTATCTATGGATAAATGCATGGATTTTATTGATGCGTTTAGGATATTTATTTTATCAATATCTTCATTCCAAACTATTCCAATCTGCCAGCAAATCGCTTTTTGTTTTATTTCTTTTTCTAAAATGTTTCTATTTTTCTTACTCAATTGTTTGGAATCATTTAATAATTGATTCTTAAAGTTTTTTGGTAAGATTACACTAGCCGCCACCACAGGTCCTGACAAACATCCCCTTCCTGCTTCATCACAACCAGCTTCTATTTTTTTACTAAAAGATGATTTTAACATTACCAATTCTGCTTTAATACACTCCAAACCTCCTTAGCAGTTTTATCCCAAGAAAAAGTTGTTTTTCTAATCTTACAATTTTGAATAAGTTTATTTCTTTTTTCTTTATTTAAACACATTTCTTCCATAGCATCAGCAATACTATTTATATCATTTGGTTTGGCATAAATAGCGGTATTCCCAGCAATTTCTGGGAGGCAAGAAACATTAGAAGTTATAATGGGGGTATGGCAATACATAGCCTCAGCAAGTGGAATGCCAAAGCCCTCAAAATGAGGCACAAATGTAAGTGCAATGGCAGAAGCTGCAATTTTTGTGAGTTCTTCTATTTCTTTTCTACCTAAAGAAAGTATGCGATTTTTGTGCTTCAATTTTTGAAAAATATTTTTAGTATCCTTATTTTTCCACATGGGCTCACCAATTATAAGCAATCTTACATCTAATTTTGTTTTTTCACAGAATATATCAAACCCCTTCATTAATCCAATTATATTTTTTCTAGGATGCAAAGATCCCACAAAGTAAAAATAATCTGAGCCACTGCTATAAGTGTTTTTTACTTCTTGTTTCTGATTTTCCTCTAGAGGTTTGTATTTATTATTTGCTCCATTGTAAATTGCAGTTATTTTTTCTTTTTCAATATCGTATTGCTCAACTATATCTTTTCTTGATTGCTCAGAAACCGTAAGGATTGCATCTGCTTTTTTGCAGAATTTTGGCGTAAAGAATCTATAATATTTTCTTGTTAAAAATGGCAATTGCTCCGGAAAATGCTCAAAATTCAAATCATGGATAGTCAATACAGTTTTTACATTGGTTTTTAAAGATAAATAACCATCAGGAGAAAAGAATAAATCAATTTTATTCTTACTCAAGAATTTGGCAACTGAAAACTCAAACCACAAATACCACAAAAGAGGATGCCTTGATTGAGGAGAGAGGATAATGGGTGTCACATTTTTTGCAAATACAAAATCAGAATGAAAAGGCCTATCAAACAAAAGATAAAAATTGTGTTCAGGATGGTTTTGTACAATTCGTTTTACAATTTCAAAAGTATACCATCCAATTCCTTCTAATTTGTTTTTTAGCAAAAGCCTACAGTTAATAGCAATTTTCATAGGCAATAAAAATATACTTTTTTCATTATGATTGTTGTAGATTTGCCACTCAATTATCAAAAACGTAATTTGAAAGAGAAAATATATAAATTAGTACTATTAATTTCCAATTCTGAACTTTTAACCAAAGGAAGCACGGCCCTTATTTTTAAGATAGGAGGAATGTTTTCTATTTATTTTTTTCATTTTTTTTTAGCAAAGTTTGCTGGAGCAGAAGCCAATGGTGTTTTTTCTACTTTTTTCACACTACTTAGTATAATTACAGTTTTTTCTATTTTGGGTTTAGATACTTTTCTATTAAAAAGACTTGCTGATTTTAATTCCAAACAGCAGTGGGGAGATTTGAAAAATACCTATAAAAATGCCATGTGTATTGTGCTTATCATTAGTGTTTCCCTTTCTATTTTGTTGTATGTCCTTTTTGTAAATGGATTTCTCGATTTTTACAAGCAATCAGATATTGTATATTATCTGATTTTTGCTATTATTCCTTTTTCTGTTTTACACATAAATGCAGAAGGATTTAGAGCCATTAAAAATATCAAGATATTTTCCTTTTTTAAGAACTTTTCTATTTTTGGATTTTCAGCAATTGCTTTGTTCTTTATAAATGATTCTAATGAAAATATTGGAGTTTCTGCTTTTACTTTCTCAGTGATTTTTTTAGCTGTATTAAGTGTTATTTTATGGCTAAAAACAATGTTTAAAAAGCATTCTTTAACAGAGGAAACTATTTCTGTTTCGGTAATGATTAGAGAATCCTTTCCAATGTTTTTGTCAGGTTCACTTTTCTTGCTTATGAGTTGGGTGGATATCTTGATGTTGGGTAACTTTAATTCCCAAACGGATGTTGGAATTTATACAATTGCCTTGAAACTTTCTGGTTTAACAGCTCTTATTCTGTTTGCAATTAACACTATTTTAGGCCCTAAAATTTCTGAGCTATATCACCATAAAAAGATGGATCTTCTTGCAGAGACGGTTCAGATTTCTGCTAAAATTACCTTTATTTTGAGTATCCCCATTTTTTTGATTATCGTTTTATTCCCAGAATTTTTATTACAACTTTTTGGAGATGAATTTAATACAATTTCTGGAAAACAAACCCTAATTATTTTAGCTATCGGGCAAATGATAAATGTATTTTTTGGGACTGTAATTTATATTTTAGACATGACAGGGAAACAGAGTACATCTAGGAATATCTTGTTTTTTACAGCTATTATAAATATTTCTCTAAACTATTATTTAATCCCAATTTACGGTATAAAAGGAGCGGCTATAGCTACAAGTATTTCTATATTCTGCTGGACAGTTTTAGGGGCAGTTTATGTAAAAAGATATTTCAACTTTTATGCTTTTCCTGTTTTAAAGAATTAAAAGATAATAAAAATGTATTTTTGCAAACTTAAAATTAAACACTATGAGTAATACCATTTTAGATAACACTTCCCTTTTTACACTTGTGTATAACTGGAGAAAAAAGATAATTTTAGTGTCTTTTGTTGCGGCAATTATAGCTGCAGTGGTTTCTCTTTTTATCACTAATAAATACAAATCGGAAGTAATACTTTTCCCAACTATGAATCTTTCTGCTGGAAAGGCTTTGCTTAATGAATATAACGATTTTTTGGAAATTGGTGAAGAGGAAGAATTAGAACATATGATGCAAATCTTAGAATCCAATGAGATTATTAATAGAGTAGTAGAAAAATTTGATTTAATCAATCATTATGAAATAGACACTTCAAACGAGAAGTACTATGTGGATTTGATGAAAGAGTATCAGGGAAATATAGAATCAAGTATAACAAAATATTCCTCTATTCGGATTTCTGTACTAGATAAGGATCCTCAAATGGCAGCAGATATTGCTAATGAGATTACATCTTTAATTGATACAGTAATGAATAATTTACAGAATAATATGGCTCAGCAGGGCTATCAATCTCTTTTAAAAGATAAAGATTTTGTACTTTCAGAGATTAAAGATTTAGAAGATTCTATTTCTAAAATCAGGGCTTTGGGTATAAATGACTATGAATCGCAATCGGAGGTGCTAAACGAACAATGGGCGAGAGCCAAAATTGCAAACAATCATTCGGCAGCAAATGCTATAGAAAAGAAATTAGAAATTCTATCCAAATATGGTGGGCAATATAGTGCTCTTAGGGATGATTTAGTGCATTCAAGAGGGCGCCTGAATTATGTACAGAAAAAACTAAACGAGCATAAACTAACTGCAGAAGAAAATTTGGAACATAAGTTCATAGTAAATGCTGCAGGTCCTGCGCTTAAAAAGAGCTATCCTATAAGATGGCTAATTGTAGTTGCAACTGCACTCTCTACTGCACTTGTTATGGTACTCATTATCGCTTTAAAAGAACAAATAAAGAGTATAAAGCAAAGTTAAATGCTAAAGAAAATACAATCTAATCAGCTTGTATTATTTACCGCACTTTTTGTTATTGTAAATAGTATTCTTTTGGCTAATGAATTTTTTTGGCTAGGACTTTTGCCAGTAGTTTTAGCCATAGTTTTTTTGGCTTTTTTTTCTTTGGAGAAATTACTGTTGCTGATAGTTTTTTGTACTCCTTTTTCCTTTAGTTTAGAAAGTCTAGATTTTGGTGGAATCGGCATGTTTGTTCCTACAGAGCCACTTCTTTTTGGAGTTTTACTTTTGTTTTTTTTAAAACTTTTTTCTGGAGAAAGGTTAGATAAAAAACTGCTTGCCTACCCGATTACAAATGCTATTTTCTTTTATTTAATTTGGATGGGTTTTACAATAACTACAAGTACAATGCCGATTATTTCCTTTAAGTTTCTTCTATCGAAATTGTGGTTTATTGTCCCTTTTTATTTTTTAGCTATACCGCTATTCATGCAGAAAAAAAACATAAGAAATCTGCTTTGGCTTTTTCTTATTCCCCTTTCAGTTGTAATTTTAATTACCTCTTACAAACATTCTCTTTTTCATTTTGATTTGGAATCTTCCCATTTGGTAATGTATCCTTTCTTTAAGGATCACACTAGGTATGGGGCAGTGATTGCTATACTGCTTCCAATGGCTTTTTATTTATTTTCCACTAAAAAAAGAAGGGGAGTAGTTATTGGTTTAATCGCTATCTTAATTTTGGGGTTGGTTTTATCTTACACTAGAGCAGCATGGGTTAGTTTACTTGCAGCTTTGGTTTTTGCTTTTATATTGAAATTCAGAGTTTCTTTTGCTAAATTTGTAGCTATTATTGTAGTTGGGGGAGGTGTATTGCTTTTTTCTTGGAATTCTATTATTATGAGTTTGGAAAAAAATACACAAGATTCTTCTTCATCACTTAGCAAACATATAGAATCGGTTTCCAATATATCAACTGATGCTTCTAATTTGGAAAGAATAAATCGGTGGAATTGTGCTATCAGGATGTTTAAAGAAAAGCCATTTGTAGGTTGGGGACCAGGAACTTATGCATTTCAATATGCTCCTTTCCAAAGATCGAAAGAGAAAACAATAATCAGTACCAATCAAGGAGATTTAGGAAATGCGCATTCTGAGTTTTTAGGTCCATTAGCCGAATCAGGGATTCTTGGAATGTTAAGCTTCTTCATTTTGATGTTGACGGTTTACTATAAGGGAATGCAGCTTTATTACACTTTAGAAAAAGGCGATTTGAAGAATTTGGTATTTTTTAGTTTACTTGCACTTACTACCTATTTTGCACATGGATTTTTGAATAATTTTTTAGATACTGACAAATTAGCTATCCCTTTTTGGAGCTTTATTTCTGTAATTGTAGTAGTAGATATTTATCACAAAAAAGAAACTAGTTAGGAATAATTCCCATTTTTGGTTTTTCTCTTGTTGGGTTTTTTGAAGTAGGATTATTTGCATCTATATCATTTTTTAGAATCCATTTTCCATTTATGTATTTTAAGGCATTGTAAGTCCCATCTGGCACATAATATTCATACAAACCATACAAATCTTTTCGTATGGGAATAAGGTGGTCAAATACAATCCTATTTTCTTCTTTCTCATAGCGAACGCTAATATTGGAGTTAGCATTATATTCAATAATAAATCTTTTAGTAGTCGTTTTTCCAGCTCGGAAGATAGATGCTCCAAACTTAATTATTTCCTTTCCTGAGAAATACATTACATCAACAATCTTTTTGGTACTCACATCATTATTTCCATCCCAACCAAGTAGGGTGTAATATTTTCTTCCTTTCTTTTTGATATAAATAATCTCATAATAAAGTGCGCCATACCAATTTTTATTATCCAATTGCTCATTTTTTGGCCTTCTGATGTTTTCCGAGTTGTCATTTAGGGCAATAATTTCATATCTTTTTTTGGATTTATTTTTGTAATGTACAAAACCAAAGTATTGATAAGTGCCACTATCTTTTTTCAGAATCCAAGTATAAACCCGCACCCTATTATCAGAGGAGGTTTTAATAGAAATGGTTTTAAGTGAATCAAAAGGATAATTGAAAGATCGCTCGTATTGTAGCACTTCTTTAAGTGTTTTTATAAAGGCATGATTGGCAACAAATTTTTCTTGTTCTGTCTGAGCATTCATAATGGTGTGTGCCATTACTTTTAGGGTATCCTCATATTCTGCAATAAGTTGTTTAGATACTTTTTGACCAGAAACACTTGAAAGTAAAAAGAAAGTGCAAAAGATAGTGAATA
>CAWVYN010000038.1:0-6653 GCA_963934425.1 uncultured Flavobacteriales bacterium
TATCGTTTGTAATAAGCTGGCAACAAAAGGAATTCGGCTTATTGTTGCGGGACTCGATATGGACTTTTTAGGAAATCCTTTCGGGCCAATACCAAATCTGCTAGCTATTGCTGAACATATCACAAAAGTACATGCTATTTGTATAGATTGTGGAGCAATTGCAAATCATTCATACCGAAAATCTAAAGAAGTAGAATTGGTAAGATTAGGGGAGCAGGAAGAATACAAGCCGCTTTGCAGAAAATGCTTTAACAACCAAAAATAAAATGCCAACTTCCCATGAAACCATATTATATGTCAATTTAAAAGCATTAGAAAATAACTTCAACTATCTAAAAAATAAACTGCAATCTGATACTAAAATTATTGCTGTAGTAAAAGCATTTGCTTACGGACATGGTGATGTTGCTATTGCAAAAAAACTGGAAGAATTAGGAGTTGATACTTTTTGGGTTGCTGATTTTGAGGAAGGAATGAATCTTAGAAAAGCTGGTATTTTGAAAAGGATAATCGTAGCAAACCCTGGGGCAAAAAGTTATGCTAAAATTGTAAAATATAATTTGGAACCTGTTATTTATAACTTTAGACTATTAGAAATTTTTGGAGAAAATTCTACTCCTATTTCAGTGCATATAAAATTCAATAGCGGTATGAACCGCTATGGTTTTAATTTGGAAGAAAAAGACACTTTAGCATCAAAACTAAAAGAATTTCCACACTTAAAAATAGAAAGTATTTGTTCTCATTTGATAGTAGCTGATAATAAATTAAAAGATGATTTTACACAAAAACAATTCCAAAAATTTGATATTTTTTGCAATCTTTTTTCTAAAAAGTTAAATGTAAAAGTTGAAAGGCATATTCTAAATACTGCTGGAGTTTTACGATTTCCTAATCAGCAGAAAGAACTGGTTCGAATAGGCATAGGGCTTTATGGTATTGGGGAAGATGAAAACTTAATAGCAGTTGGAAAATTGGTCAGCAATATTGCTCAAATAAGAATATTGAAAAAGGAAGAAACAGTAGGTTATGATGCTTCTTTTGTAGCTAAAACAGAAATGAAAATTGCAGTAATTCCTCTTGGTTATGCTGATGGCATAAACAGAAAATTAGGAAGCAAAAAAGGAAAAGTGCTGATAAATAATACTCTTGTCCCTATTATTGGGAAAATAAGTATGGATAGTTTTATGGTAGATATAAGTAGAATTAATGCAAAAGAAGGGGATTTAGTAACTGTATTTGGTCAAGAAAATTCAGTTACAGAAATTGCAAAAAATTTAAATACAATACCTTACGAAATTTTAGCTACTCTAAACAGAAGAATTAAACGGGTTTATCAGTAATTTCCTTATTAACTAAAGTCAAAAAAGAACCAAAAAAAGCATATAAAATCACGCCTGCTTGTCGCTCTAACATGGATTCTGTAACAAAACTTACAAAAAATATAAACATAAATGCCAAGAGTAAATATTTTTTGTTTTTAAGAGCTAAATTGTAGGCAGGAATTAGCAGGGAGAAAAATAAAAACAGAAACCCTAAAACACCAACTGCTGCTAAGGTTTGAAAAAATTGGCTATGATAATTGTAGCCCTTTTTAATAAAGTATTTATACCTGCTTTTTTTATCTTTTAATACATAAATGGCATCTTCAAAAAGCTGGTCTTCAACTGATATATTATTTTCTATTGCTTTCTGCCTGATGTGTAAAAACCACTTTTCATTATGTTTGATTTGCTCTATTTTTTGCTCAACAAGATCTTCTCCTTCTCCCTCTGATAAAATTTTATATTCATTTATTAATACATCTTTAACGTCTCCAACTCCTGACCCTTTTAAATAATTTTTCTGAATAACCCTAATTGCAGTTTCCCATATTTGTACTCTTGCATCACCATTTGTTTTAGGATAATTAATGTTTTTCAAATGCTCTTTGGTTTGCTCTAGTCTAACACTTGTTTTTGGCATTTGTGTAACCAATAAAAAGATGCATGCATAACTCAAAAATAATACTAGCATTCCTGTAACTATTCTTCTTTTCTGAAAAGCGCTTACTAATATATAAAGTGTGAGGAGAATAACAAAAATCAAAATTTGCATCCGAGAAGAAAGTAAAAACAAAAAAATACCTAATCCAAATGCCATTGAAGAATATGCTATTTTATGCTTATTGTTTTGCGTTTTATGGTAAAGGTTTATGAAGATAGCTATAGCAAATAGGGCGTACAAAGCGTAATAAGCAGAGTGCATAAAAATAGTTAAATCGTGATAAAAGAAATATTTTGTAAGGCCTGTTTGCGCATAATTAAAATAGCCAACTAAAAGGGTGATAATGGCCGAAAAAAAAGTAGACATAGCAAATGTTCTTAACACAGAATTATATTGAGAAGAATTTAATTTATCTACTGTGCTTAAAAATAATGGCATTAAAAGCAAAGGGAGTTTTAAAAGTAAATCATCATAAGCGTATGCCCTGTTTTCAGAATAAAAAAAACTTATTAGATAAATAATATAAAGTCCACTAAACAAAATTGCATAGGGGTTTTTTATGAATTTTTTGATTTTTTGAGTTAAGCTTCCTCCTAAAAACCAAACTAGGCCAAGGATTGTTATACCAACAGGAAAAGGAAGAAATTTCCATTGAAATGGGATAGTAATAGCAATAAATAATAAGGAGTAATAATAAAGCTTTGCTGATATCTTATTACTCATTTCCAGCAAGAATTGAATTGTACTTACTATTATTATTTAAAACCTCTATTGCTTCTTTCACATCTTCATCAAATTGTAAATTTGCAATAATTCTACCTTTTTGATAATAATAACGGCTTGCAATCTCACTTGTAATTATCTCTTTTATTTCTGTTTTAAATTTATTCAAATCGTCTTTTTTATTTGCCTCTAATTTCAAAATTAAGGCATCATATTCATTTGCTATTTCTTTATAATAAAATTCCTCTTCTGCTACCTCTTTTAATTCCTCTACTTTACCTTCTGTTTCTGTAGAGTATTCGTATTCTTTATCAGAAAGAAATGTTTTAAAGTCTTCAAACTCTTCATCTGTAAATAGAAAATTATTAGCATTTGGGATGTTTTCGTGAGAGAATCTATAATCTGTAGCGAAGTCAAAAATCAATCTTTTTCTAAGTAAGCTTATTGTAATATTCCCGGCTTTTTCTTGTTCAACTTTTATATCAGGCTCAATACCCCCTCCATCATATACTGTTCTACCGTTTTTTGTTTTAAACGCCGTTTTCAATGAATCCGCGATTTCCCCAACACTTCCATTCTCATTTCTGTTAGAATAATCTAATGCTTGTATACATCTTCCACTTGGAATATAATATTTTGCAATGGTTACTTTTAGTTGGGTATTATAGCTGAGTTTTCTGCTTTGTTGCACTAGCCCTTTCCCAAAACTTTTATTACCAATAATAACTCCTCTATCCAAATCTTGCATTACACCAGATACAATCTCAGAGGCAGAAGCAGAACTTTGGTTTATAAGCACAACTAGTGGAATTTCCGTGTCTTCTGCTTTCTGAGTTGCTTTATATACTTTTTCCCACTCTTTTATTTTCCCTTTTGTACTAACTATTTTTTCCCCTCTCTCTACAAAAATATTTGCAATATTTACCGATTCATCCAAAAGTCCCCCAGGGTTTCCTCTTAAATCTAAAATTAGACCCTTTAATTCTTGCTGTTTTTTGAGTTCTGCAAGAGCATCTTTTATGTCCTTACTGCAATTTCTAGTGAAACTTCTAAGTTTGATATAGGCAATCCCATCTGCAACAAATCCGGAATAAGGAATGCTCTTTACCGTTACTTTTTCTCTTTCAAAATTTACTTCAAATGGTTCGTCTAAATTCTTTCTTTCCATTAAAAGTGTAACGGAAGTGTTAGGCTGTCCTTTTAAAACTTTACTTACTTCTTCTGTGGTTTTCCCTTTTGCTGAAACCCCATTTATTTCGAGAATTTTGTCTCCAGCCATGAGGCCAGCTTTTTGAGCTGGGAAGCCCTCATAAGGTTCGTTTATAAAAACATAATCATCTTTTTTTGTGATGATTGCTCCTATTCCTCCATACTGCCCAGTTGTCATAAAGCGGAAATCTTCAATCTCAGATTCTGGGATGTAAGTGGTGTAAGGATCCAAAGATTTCAACATGGCATCAATGCCTTTTTTCATCAATTTTCCAGGATCGGTTTCATCCACATAGTAAGTATTGAGCTCTTTGTATAGTGAAGTAAAAATATCCAGATTTTTGGCTATTTCGAAATAATTATCGGTAAAACTGATTGTGAGAATGGATGCAAAAAATACCGAAATTGCAACTAATGTGATTTTAATTTTTTTCTTCATTTTTTTATATTTATGGTACAGGATTGTATCCATCCCCACCCCAAGGATGACATGTTAAAATTCGTTTTATAGTAAAAAATCCGCCTTTAAATACTCCATGCTTTTTTATTGCTTGCGCACCATATTCTGAACAAGTTGGCGTATATCTACATCTGGCAGGGAAAAATGGAGATATCATATTTTGATAAATTTTAATAATGCCGATAAAAATATAACTAAATAGTTTTTTCAAAGCTTATTTTTTAAACGATTTAAAATTAAATTTATTTCAGATTCTAATTCTTTATATTTTAGAGCGTCTGTTTTCTGATAAATAATAGCAAAAATGATGTGTTTTTCTTTTTGTAAAAGTAATTGATAAAGCGATTTTTTTTGCTTACGGTAGCATTCCTTTAGCAATCTTTTAAGCATATTTCTTTGGTTAGCTTTTGGAATATTTCTTTTTGGAATGCTTATTAAAATTTTTGCTGGAAATTCTGATTTTTCTTTTGTTTCTTGCCAAATTACTCCAAAACTTCCTTCTTTAAATTTCTCTCCTTTTTCAAAAAGTTGATCAATTTGTTTTTCCCCACATAGCCGTTCTTCTTTACTAAAAGTTTGCATGCGGGAAAATTACTATTTTTTAAGGGAAAAAAAAGAAGCAAAAGCTCCTTATTTTTAATTTTATTTTTTAAAAATTATCTTTTTCTTTTATTGGATACGCTTATGTACTGATCAAGTGCCATGGACATAGATGGCGCTTTTTCATTTGGAGCATCAATATCTAGGATTAACTTATGATCGGCAACCGATTTTGCTGTTGTTGGACCAAAAGCTGCAATTCTAGTGTCATTTTGTTTAAAATCAGGGAAGTTCTCATAAAGGGATATAATTCCTGTTGGAGAGAAAAATACCAGTATGTCATAATACACATCTTCCAAATCGGATAAATCGGAACAAGCTACTTTATACATTACGGACTTGGTGAAATTAATTTCATTGCTTTGCAAAGTATCTACAATCCTTTCTTTTATAAGGTCCGAACATGGCAAAAGAAACGTACATTCCTTGTGTTTTTTTAAGATCGGAATAAGTTGAGAGAACATTTGCTCGCCGGTAAAAACTTTTCTTTTTCTAAATGTAATAAAGTTTTGAAGATAGTATGCAATGGCTTCAGAAACACAAAAATATTTCATAGTTTCAGGAACTTTTATTCTGAGTTTCTCGCACATCATAAAATAATGATCCATAGCGTTTTTGCTAGTGAAAATTACTGCGTCATGATTCAAAATACTAATTTTCTGCTTTTTGAACTCTTGAGTTGTAATTTCTTCAACATGAATAAAGGGAATAAAATCAATCTTCAGTTTATGCTTTTTTGCCAAATTAAAGTAAGGCGATTTACCACTTTCTGGTTTTGGTTGCGATATTAGTATGGATTTTACCTTTTTTTGTCTTCCTTGCATTTCGCTTTATTTTTTTAGTCTCCTTCTAATAGAATACCGCTTTTGTAAAAACTAAAAGTGGTAAAATTTCAAGGGTGCAAAGATACAGAAATAAATAATATCTGGAAAGCCCAAAGCCTCCAATTCCTATTTCCCATATCCAAAATATTTTTATCAGTAAGAATAGGACTATAACTACTACTGAAAATATAACTAAAATAGGACTTGCATTAATGGGAGAAAAAAACATAAAAACAATAATAGGAAATAGAATAACCCCCATTACCCTATCGAATAAAAAAGAAAAATAGATGCCTAATTTTGCTAATGATTTTATAAGAAAAATATACCCTAAAAGGCGAATAATAATAGTTTTGGTTAGAAAAAAAACAGTTGTAATAATTACCACATTCCAAAAATCAAAAGGAGTTAAATTTTCACCATACATAGTTTTAGAAAGGAATAAGCTTATATTTATCAGCATAATAATTGTAACTAGAAAAGTTACCCTTTCTGTAAAAGCATTTTCTTCCTTTAAGTACTGATTAGCATAGCGTTGGGCAAATACACTAAGAAACAATTGTTTAGTAAATTTCTGATAAAAAGCTTTCAAAAATGCAATCAAAAGCAAATCGAAAGTAAGAATAAGGAAAAATGTATCGCTATAAGTCAATTTTGTCTTTTTGTCTTTTGCAAAGATATGTTTTCCCTTGGCTTTCTCAATCTTATTAAAAAAGGTATTTTTGCCAAAAAATTAACAATTATTATGTCACAAGATTTATACCAAGCACCAGATTATTTTTTGATGGACGAGCTCCTTACAGACGAGCATAAACTAATTAGAGATGCTGCAAGAGAATGGGTAAAAAGAG
>CAWVYN010000039.1:0-6566 GCA_963934425.1 uncultured Flavobacteriales bacterium
TACAAAAGATTAAAAACAACCAAGATTTTAGGTATTTGAAGTAGATATTAAACTTCATTATATCTAAAACAATCTGTTGTGTGATCATTTACCATTCCCATGGCTTGCATGTATGCGTAAACAACTGTGGAACCCACAAATTTGAATTCTCTCTTTTTCAAATCAGCACTTATTTTGTCAGCTAATGGTGTGTTTGCTGGCAATTCTTTCATGTTTTTGAATTTATTTTGAATTGGCTTGCCACCTACAAAACCCCAAAGGTATTTAGAGAATGTACTAAATTCTTTTTGGACTTTCATAAAGGAGATAGCATTTGTTTTGGCAGCTTTTATTTTTAATTGGTTTCTAATTATACCTGTGTTTTGCCTTAATTCTTCTAATTTTTTATCAGAATAGTTAGCGATTTTTTCATAGTCAAATTCATCAAAAGCAATTCTAAAATTTTCTCTCTTTTTGAGAATTGTAATCCAACTAAGCCCTGCTTGAAAAGTTTCTAAAAGTAAAAACTCAAAGATTTTTTTATCTTCATAAATAGGAATACCCCATTCCTTATCATGATATTTTATGTAAAGTGGATCGTTTTTACACCACTTACATCTTATTATTTGCCGTGACATTTTTTGTATTTTTTTCCTGATCCGCATGGGCATGGCTCATTTCTTCCTACTTTTTGTTCGACTCTTACTGGTTGTGTTTTTTGTGGAAGTGGTGGGGCTTGATTCGGATTTTGAGGATCATTTGATGGAGCAGCCATTTCTGGGCGGCTTGTTTGCAGATTGGTTTCCGCTTGTCTTCTTTCCTCTTGCACTGCAGATTGTGTTGGTAAGCTAGCTTTTAACAGGAAAGAAACGATTTCTTTATTCACCTTATCAATAAATATTTTGAATAAATTGAAAGATTCAAATTTGTAAATCAAGAGCGGATCTTTTTGCTCATAAACAGCATTCTGTACTGACTGTTTGAGTTCATCCATTTCTCTTAAATGCTCTTTCCATGTATCGTCAATTATGGCGAGCGTTACACTTTTTTCAATCGCTAACCCAATATCTTTTCCTTCTTGTTCTACTGATTCTTTCAGGTTAGTAACCACTTGCAGAGTTTTCATTCCATCTGTAAAAGGAATTACGATATTTTCATAAGTGGCTGACTGATTCTCAAAAACATCTTTAATAATTGGGAAAGCTTTTTGGGCAATAGTTTCTGATTTTAGCTGGTAATTTCTATAGCAAGATTGGTAAGTTTTCTCTACAATTTCAGGCATATCCAAATCTTCAAATTCTTGCTTAGAAACTGGACTTTCACTTGCCAGAAATCGAATTAAATCTAATTTGAAATTTTCAAAATCTTTTACTTCATGGGTTTGCTCTACAATACTTTCGCAAGTATCATAAATCATATTGGAAATGTCCAAAGAAAGTCTATCGCCATGAAGTGCATGCCTTCTTTTTTTGTAGATAACTTCCCTTTGTTGATTCATTACATCATCATATTCTAATAATCTTTTCCTGATTCCAAAATTATTTTCCTCCACTTTTTTCTGAGCCCTTTCAATGGATTTGCTTACCATAGAATGTTGGATTACTTCCCCTTCTTCCAAGCCCATTCGATCCATTAGTTTTGCAATTCTTTCTGAGCCGAAAAGTCGCATCAAATTATCTTCTAAGGAAACGAAGAATTGAGAAGAACCAGGATCTCCTTGCCTTCCTGACCGACCTCTTAGCTGCCTATCTACCCTTCTTGAATCATGTCTTTCCGTACCTAAAATAGCCAAACCACCCGCCTTTTTGACCTCATCTGAAAGCTTAATATCAGTTCCTCTACCAGCCATATTGGTAGCAATAGTTACAACAGAAGCCTTTCCGGCTTCTGCTACAATATCCGCTTCTCTCTGGTGTAGTTTTGCATTCAATACATTGTGTTTGATATTTCTCATTTTTAGCGTTCTGCTTAAAAGTTCAGAAATTTCAACAGAGGTAGTTCCAACTAAGATTGGTCTCCCCGCTTTTGTTAGAGTATCAATTTCTTCAATTACAGCATTGTATTTTTCTCGATTTGTTTTGTAAACCAAATCATCTTTATCGTCTCTTATAATTGGGCGATTAGTAGGAATTACCACAACATCCAATTTGTAAATTTCCCAAAATTCCCCAGCTTCTGTTTCAGCAGTGCCAGTCATTCCAGAAATTTTGTTGTACATTCTGAAATAATTTTGAAGCGTAATAGTGGCATAAGTTTGGGTGGCTTCTTCAATTTTTACATTTTCTTTAGCTTCAATTGCTTGATGCAAGCCATCAGAGTATCTTCTACCTTCCATGATACGCCCTGTTTGCTCATCTACAATTTTCACTTTGTTATCCATTACCACATATTCAACATCTTTTTCAAACAAAGTATATGCTTTCAAAAGTTGATTTACCGTATGAATCCTCTCACTTTTTATGGCAAAATCTCTCAACAATTCTTCTTTCTTAGTTGCTCTTTCCTTATCTGAAAGTTCCGTTTTTTCTAGTTCTGCAATTTCTGCACCAACATCAGGCATTACAAAGAAATTTTTATCTTCAATTTCTTTTGTCATCAAGTCAATTCCCTTCTCAGTTAATTCAATAGTATTTTGTTTTTCATCAATCACAAAGAAAAGTTCCTCATCTACTTTGTGCATTTCCTTGTTTTGATCCTGCATATAAAAATTTTCTGTTTTCTGCAGTTGAGTTTTCACCCCTTCCTCACTCAAAAACTTAATAAGTGCCTTATTTTTAGGAAGTCCTCTATAAGCCATCAGCAGATTAAAGCCAGCATCATCATCACTATCCTCAGAAAACATTTTTTTTGCATCAGCAATTATGGTAGTAACAAATTTCATTTGTACAGACACAAGGCGTTCTAACTTATGCTTTAGTTCATTGTATTCGTGTACATCACCTTTTGGAATTGGGCCGGAAATAATAAGTGGCGTACGGGCATCATCAACAAGTACAGAATCCACCTCATCCACAATAGTATAATGGTGTTTCCTTTGCACTAAATCATTCGGTCTCCTCGCCATATTATCACGAAGGTAATCAAACCCAAATTCGTTATTTGTACCATATGTGATATCCGATAAATAGGCCTTTTTCCTTTCATCAGAATTTGGCTGATGATTATCAATACAATCGATACTTAAGCCATGGAACTGAAAAATTGGACCCATCCACTCAGCATCCCTTTTTGCCAAATAATTATTTACAGTAACCAGGTGAACGCCCAAGCCAGTTAGGGCATTCAAATAAACTGGCAAAGTAGCCACCAAAGTTTTTCCTTCCCCTGTTGCCATTTCAGCAATTTTTCCCTGATGAAGCACAACTCCACCAACCAATTGCATATCATAATGAATCATATCCCAACTAATTTCATTTCCAGCAGTCACCCAAGAATTTTTATAAATTGCTTTTTCACCATCAATGCTAACAAAATCTTTATTTGCTGCTAAATCTCTATCAAAATCTGTAGCAGAAACGATAATAGTATTATTGTTTGAAAATCGAGTTGCTGTTTCTTTTACAACAGCAAATGCAGTAGGTAGGATTTCATTTAGGGTTACTTCTATTCTTTCAACAACACTTTTTTCGATTTCATCTATTTTATTATAGATTTCCTCTTTTTCATCAATACCAATTCCTTTTTCATCCACCTTACTTTTTAAGGATGTGATTTCTTCTTTTTCAGAGAAAACACTTTCTTCTATTTTTGCTTTTAACTCAATTGTTTTTGAACGTAACTCATCATTACTAATAGCAGTTATTTTTTTATGCTCAGCATGAATTTGCTTAATAATTGGTTCAATACTTTTTATATCCTTATCGTATTTGTTGCCAAATAATTTAGTAACCAAGTTAAAAATTCCTGCCATATTAATTCTTTAAATAGAAGAGGCAAAGGTAGTTAAAAGAAGATATTTTTTAGAAAAAAGAAGCTAAGCTTTTTTTAGTATTCATCTTCATTAAAAAAGAAATCTTCTTTGGTAGGGTAGTCAGGCCAAATTTCTTCAATAGATTCGTATATTTCTGCTTCAATGCTTAGCTCTTGCAGGTTTTCCACTACTTCTAAAGGCGCACCCGAACGGATGGCAAAATCAATTAATTCATCTTTTGTTGCTGGCCAAGGGGCGTCTTCTAGTTTTGATGCTAACTCTAATGTCCAATACATAATCAATCTTATTTGATTTTGCAAAAGTAATTTTTTTGCCGAATTATCAAAACTTAATCCAAGAAATTTCAGAACCCTTTTTTTCTTGCAAAATTAATCTAGCAAGAACGAATAAATAGTCAGATAAACGATTGAGGTATTCCAAGCAATTTGCACTTATTCCCTGTTCAGATTGCAGATGAACAACTCTTCTTTCAGCTCTTCTGCAAATAGTTCTAGTAATTTGACACAGGGAGAAAACAGCATGTCCACAAGGCAAAATAAATTCAGTTAATGGTGGTAATTCTTTCTCCATTTTATCAATCTCATTCTCTAAATCCAAAATATTTTCTTTTGTTATTTCCGGGAGTCTTATTTTTGATTTCTTCCCATCAAAAGACAAAAGAGAACCCAAATTAAAAAGTTGATTTTGAATTTTTAGTAAGATAGCTTTATGAGTCTTATTTATTTCTTGATCATGAATATGTCCAATATAGGCATTAAGCTCATCAACAGTGCCGTAAGCCTCAAGGCGAATATTATCCTTTCTCACTCTTGTTCCTCCAAGCAAACTACTCTCTCCTTTATCTCCTTTCTTGGTATAGATTTTCATATTTTAAATATTTAAGGTATCCGATTCAATGATTCCATCTTTTAGGCGAATAATTCTCCCAGCATATTTTGCTATATCTTCTTCATGTGTTACTACAATAATAGTATTTCCCTTTTGATGAATCTTCTGAAACAGTTTCATAATTTCAATAGAAGTTTCAGAATCCAGATTTCCTGTTGGTTCATCTGCTAAAATAATAGAAGGATTATTTACAAGAGCTCTTGCAATGGCTACTCTTTGTCTTTGCCCACCAGAGAGTTCATTTGGCTTATGGGTTATTCTATCAGACAATCCAACATCTTCCAATGCTTTTTTGGCCATTAGTTCTCTTTCTTCTTTTTTAATTCCAGCATAAATAAGTGGCAGTATAACATTTTCTAATGCTGTATATCTCGGCAAAAGATTAAAAGTTTGAAAAATGAAACCAATCTCTTTATTACGGACATTTGCCAAATCATTTTCATTCATTTCTTTTACATTGGTTCCGTTCAAATTATAGGAGCCAGAAGTTGCAGTGTCCAAGCAGCCAATCAAATTCATAAGGGTAGATTTTCCAGAACCAGAAGCTCCCATAAGAGCAACAAACTCATTTTTTTTTATGCAAAAACTTACATCATTTAGCGCATTAATAGCCACCGTTCCTACCCTAAAATGTCGGCTCAACTTTTCTGATGATATTATTGTATTTTCCACAATACAAATGTAAGATTAAAAGCGAATTATAAAATTTTCTTTACTTAATTCTGATTTAATAAAAACAATACCCATAAAGAATAAATCGATTGTAAGGGTAGTTCTTTTATGTGATTTGATGTACTCCCAAGCACTTTCCATTCCAGAAGACCAATGAATATCATCAAAAATAAAAATGGAATCATTATTAGCGTATTTCAAAATCTCTTCAAAATAAGAGATAGTTGATTCTTGCTGGTGATTTCCATCAATAAAAGCCAAATCAACATTTTTTATTTCTTCTAATTTTTTAGCTAATGTTTCCTGAAAATTACCAATTGTAATATCGATATTTTCCAAATTCATTTTATTGAAATTTTCCTTAGCTAATTGGGCAGTTTCTGGGCATCCTTCAAATGTAAGAACCTTTATATCAGCTTTTCCACTTGCTAAATAAGCAGTACTAATTCCTAAGGAAGTACCAAGTTCTACTATATTTTGTGATTTAAAGAACTGACAAATTCGATAAAGTAATTGTCCGAATTTTGCATTTTTAGCAGAATTTTTTGCTACATCTTTTACCTTTCTTTTTCTATTATTATTTATGCTACTCCCTGCCCCAAAATCAGTAATTTGAATGGTTTTTTCTGATTTGCAAAGGACTTTCCTTAAAAGCTCAATGGTATTGCAATGCTCGTCTTCCGTTTTTGCATTTAGTATTTCTGTAATAAAGGCATATAGAAATGGAGCATGAGCTGAGTGCTTCCCTTTAGCAGAAAGTAAATATCTTAAATACCGAATGATAAATTGTATTTTTTTCATTCTATTGTTATTCGCTTCTCAACTGTTCCATCATCATAGATGTATATAAGGGGTTTATTAGATAGAGTTGTTTCCCTTCCAATCAAATCTAATATAGAAATTAATTTCTTATTAGAAATTTGTATGATCTCTACTCCTAATGCAATTAGATAATTAGAAGTGTCTATGCAATTATTTACATCATTGGCCACTACAAAATACACATTGCCCCAATTTGTAGGATTGATGTTTTGTGTTATTTCTCCTGTGTTCCACAAAAATGTATAAGGAGCTGTTCCATAGCTAACGCTTGCTT
>CAWVYN010000040.1:0-6455 GCA_963934425.1 uncultured Flavobacteriales bacterium
ATTATTGTAAGGATACTGATAAAGCTAGAGAGATATCAGAACTTTATGAGTGTTTTTTACAAGAAGGTAATTTAAGATTAAATGCGGTTTGCGATAAAAATACTCCTCAATTTTCAGCAGAGGATTGGAAAGGATTTTTAGAAGAAGAAAAAGAAAATATTTTACTTAATTACAGATTAGCCTTTTTATCAGAAACTTGGGTAAATTGGTGTGAAGGTTTAGGCACTGTACTCGCAAATGACGAGGTTAAAGATGGCCTTTCTGAAAGAGGAGGCTTCCCTGTTGAACAAAAACTAATGAAACAGTGGTCGCTTAGAATTACCGCTTATGCAGATAGGTTAATTTCAGGATTAGATACTGTTGATTGGTCAGATTCGATTAAGGAGATTCAGAAAAACTGGATTGGGAAATCAAAAGGTGCTTCAGTTAGTTTCTCAGCAGAAAGTTTCGAAGATAAAATTGAAGTTTTTACCACAAGACCAGATACTATTTTTGGGGTTAGTTTTATGGTTCTTGCTCCAGAACATGATTTAGTTGAAAAATTAACAATAGCTGAGCAAAAAGAGGAGGTTGAAAAGTATGTAAATACTGCAAAACTAAAATCAGAAAGAGATAGGCAAGCGGGTAAAAGTGTAAGTGGTGTGTTTACGGGTTCTTATGCGGCACATCCTTTTACAGGTAATAAAGTTGCTATTTGGATAGGGGAATATGTACTTGCTACATATGGAACAGGAGCGGTTATGGCCGTACCATGTGGCGATCAGAGAGATTGGGATTTCGCAACTCATTTTAATATAGATATTATTAACATTTTTAAGGGTGTTGATGTAAGTGAAAAGGCAAATGAAGACAAAAATGTAACAATAACAAACTCAGATTTTTTAAATGGATTATCTGCTAAAAAAGCAATTAATTTAGCTATTTGCAAAATTGAGAAAGGGGGTTTTGGAAAAGGAAAAATAAACTACCGATTAAGAGATGCAATTTTTAGCAGACAAAGATATTGGGGAGAGCCATTCCCGGTTTATTACAAAGGAAACACTCCCTATGTTTTGGATGATGACAAACACGTAACACTCCCTCCTATTAATAAATACTTGCCAACTTCAAGTGGAAATCCACCACTGGTAAGAGCAAAAAAAGAAGACTGGAATGTATTTGAAGGAGACAGAATGGAAACGAATATTATGCCAGGTTGGGCGGGAAGTTCTTGGTACTTTTTAAGATATATGGATCCGAAAAATGATGGAGAATTTTGTGCAAAAGAGAAGTCCGATTATTGGGGGCAGGTAGAATTATATATTGGAGGGGCAGAACATGCTGTTGGACATTTGTTGTATTCTCGTTTTTGGACTAAATTTTTGTATGATAGAGATCTTATCTCTTTTGATGAGCCTTTCAAAAAGCTGATAAACCAAGGAATGATTTTGGGGAGATCATCCCATGTGTACAGAATAAAAGATAGCAATACTTTCGTAAGTTTTGATAAAAGAAAAGATTACAAGACCACAAGATTACATGTGGATATTAATCTTGTAAATAATGATGTGTTGGATGTTGAAGCGTTTAAAAATTGGAGAGAAGAATATAAAGATGTGGAATTTATACTTAATGATGAAGGTAAATATTTGTGCGGGCATGAGGTAGAAAAAATGTCTAAATCAAAATATAATGTACAAACACCTGATGAACTTGTAGAAAAATTTGGAGCAGACACTTTACGTTTGTATGAAATGTTCCTAGGACCTTTGGAGCAGTTCAAACCTTGGGACACCAAAGGAATTAATGGGGTGCATAATTTTCTTAGAAAGTTTTGGAGACTTGTTCATGATGAAGAAAATAATTTTTCTGTTTCAGAAGAAACTCCAACAAAAGAGAATTATAAAACACTTTATAAAACTATTAAAAAAGTAGAGGAAGAAATTGAAAGATATTCATTCAATACAGTTGTAAGCACCTTTATGATTTGTGTAAATGAACTTACTGAGCAGAAGTGTAAAAGCAGAGAAATTATTTCCAATTTTACGGTTTTACTTTCGTCATATGCACCTCATATATCTGAAGAGATTTGGAATAAATTAGGGAACACAACTTCTGTAACTATTGCAGATTTCCCTAAGTTTAACGAATCTTATTTGGTAGAAGATGAGGTTAATTATCCGGTTTCTTTTAATGGGAAAATGCGATTTAAAATTACTTTGCCAGCTGAAATGAAAAAAGAAGAGGTCGAACAAGAAGTAATGAAACACGAAAAAACAACTCATTATTTAGATGGTAAATTCCCTAAAAAAGTAATTGTAGTACCAAAACGAATTATCAATATAGTGCATTAAAAATGAGAAAAATAAAGACTATTTTGTTTAGTGGACTTCTCCCATTTCTATTATTAGCACAAAATGAGTACCCTTTTGTAGTTGGGGAGAGTTGTTCTTATCGTATACATTATGGTCCGATTACGACCGGCTATGGCTATTTAAGCGTTAAAGAATTAGAAAATCATCTTGGAGAAAAATGTTACTTTTTTGATGGATTTGGGGAAACAAATACATTTTTTGATTATATTTTTGAGGTAAACGATTCCTATATTTCTTACTGCAATTCCAATACATTAGACCCTGTTCATTTTATAAGAGATGTGAATGAAGGCGGTTACAAAATAAAGCAAGATTATCGTTTTAATTGCAAGGAAAAGGAGGTCTTAGTGGCAGATTCTCTCTATCAAATCCCTGAAAATTCACAGGATATGATTTCCGCATTTTATTATGCAAGGACACTTTTTAGCCGACAAAACATAAAAGAAGATTCCATATTAAAAATCAATATTTTTATGGATGAAGAGAACTACCCTATGCAAATAAGATATCTGAAAAATGAGATTGTAAAAACCAAATGGGGAAAAATAAATTGCATGGTATTTGTGCCTCAATTACAAATAGGAAGAATTTTTCAGGAGGAAGAAGAAATGCGAATCTGGATTTCTGATGATGATAATAAACTGATGATAAAAGTAGAAACTAAAATTATTGTTGGGATGATAAAAGCAGAACTTTCTTCTTTTGAAGGTTTGAAAACCCCATTGTCGATAACTGACTAAAAAGCAATGAAGATTTTTACTCCTTTTATGTAAATTGCGTCTATGAAATCTAAAATTCTTGGGTACCTTTTTTTTGGACTATTCTTGCTGCTTACAGCAATGAATTTTTACAAATGCAATCATGTAAATGGAGACAGTACAAAAGCTCCTGAAATACAAGTCCCCACTATAGAATACGGCATTGTTGCTGATTCTTTTCAGCTTTCAAAAGGAGTGATAAAACCAGGACAAGTGCTTGGAGAAATTCTGTACAGAAACCATATAGATCATGGCGAAATAGATAAAATCGTAAAAGCATCTAAGGGAATTTTTGATGTAAAAAGAGCAAAAGCAGGCCAACCCTATACCGTTTTTTGCACAAAAGACTCCAATGCCATTGCCCAATACTTTATCTATGAAGAATCATCGATCCACTTTGTGGTATTTGACTTAAGAGATGGAATAAAAGTATATAGAGGAGAAAAGGAAGTGAAAATAAAGATGAGAACGGCATCAGGAGAAATTAAATCTTCATTGTGGAATGCAATAATAGATAATAATTTAAGCCCAGCTTTGGTGATGGGACTATCGAACATTTACGCTTGGACAATTGATTTTTTTAGAATTCAAGAAGGGGATAAGTTTAGGGTTTATTATGAAGAACGATATGTGAAAGATGAATTTGTAGGTATTGGAAGAATTTGGGCAGTAAATTTTACTCATCAATCAGAGGATTTTTATGCTTTCTATTTCAGGGAAGAAGGTGAAAATTTTGGTGATTATTTTGATGAAGAAAGCAAAACATTAAGAAAAGCATTTTTACGTGCGCCTTTAAATTTTAGTAGGATAAGTTCAAAATATAGTAAGCGTAGGAGGCATCCGGTAACTGGAAGAACAAAGCCACATTTAGGGACAGATTATGCTGCTCCTGCTGGCACTCCCATTTTAAGTACTGCAAACGGAACTGTTACAGAAGCAAAATACAAGAGAAATAATGGAAACTATGTGAAAATCCGACATAATAATACTTACACTACACAATACCTCCACATGTCCAAAATAAAAACTGATATAAGAAAAGGAGTGCATGTAAAACAAGGAGATGTAATTGGCTATGTAGGCAGTACAGGTTTGGCAACAGGCCCTCATGTTTGTTATAGGTTTTGGAAAAACGGGGCTCAAGTGGACCCCTACAAACAAAAATTACCTCCTTCAGAGCCAATGAAAGAGAAAAGCAAAGCCCCTTTCCAATTAGTAAAAGACAGTTTAATTCAGTATCTTGCAGAGCCAACAATATAATGCAAAATGCTGCACTCAAAAAGCATAATTAAAAAGCTTATAGGACTTTTATTTTTATTTCCATTTCATCTGCTTTTTGCTAGTGATTTTACCTATCCTTTTATCGAAAACAAAGGGCAATTCAAAAAAAGTATTGGAGCAAAAGTAAATCTTCCTGGGGGTGCATTATTTATAGAAAAAGGCACACTCACATATAATTTTTACGATCAACAAAAGCTTGCAGATTTTCATAATTTGAGAACAAATGATAGAAGTATGAAAGGACATGCTTTTAAAGTTATTTTCAGAAATCCCAATGAACATATAGAGTATTTTTTAGAAGGTGAAAGTGTATTTTTTGAAAACTACTTTTTAGGGAATGATAAAAATAAATGGACTGATAATGTGCATCATTTCAAAACACTTGTGCAAAAAAATATTTATGATGGGATTGATTTAAAGCTATGTTCCCATAATAACAATTTAAAATATGACATTTTTGTAAAAGCAAATTCTAATCCTAAAAACATAAAATTAAGCTATAAAGGAGTAGATAATATATTTCTCAAAAATGGGGATTTGTATGTGCAAACTTCTGTAAATACAATCATAGAACAAAAGCCATTTGCCTATCAAATTATTGATGGAGAGAAAAAAGAAATTGTCTGCAATTATAAACTAAAGGGAAAAATATTAAGTTTTGAATTTCCAAATGGCTACAACAAAACCCAAGACTTAATTATTGACCCCACCCTTGTTTTCTCTACTTACTCTGGAAGTACAGCAAATAATTTTGGTTATACAGCAACTTATGATGATTATGGTTTTTTGTATTCGGGGAGTACGACTTTTGGAGTTGGCTATCCAACAACTTTTGGGGCATATCAAATTAATTTTGCTGGAGGTACTGGCTCTCTAGGAACTGATATTGCCATCACAAAATATGACACAACAGGGACAATTGCTATTTATTCTACCTATTTAGGGGGAAGTAAAGATGAATTACCACACTCTATGATTGTAAATTCTGCAAATGAACTTTTCCTTTTTGGAACAAGTGGCTCTGATGATTATCCTATAACTACTAATGCATACCAAAGTAACTTTAATGGTGGGCCATCTTTTGTCCCATCAGGTATTGGCATTTCTTATCCAGCTGGTTCGGATTTAATAGTTTCTCGGCTAAGCGGAAATGGCGGGAATTTATTGGCATCTACTTATATTGGTGGTAGCGAAAATGATGGCTTAAATATTGGAAGTAAATTAAAATTCAACTATGCCGATGAGGTAAGAGGAGAAATAGATATTGATAAAAACAATAACATTTATATTGCAACCTCTTCTCGTTCTACAGACTTCCCTATTGTTGGGAATGTGTTTCAACCCATTTTGGACTCTTTGCAAGAGGGCATAATTATTAAAATGGATAATCAACTCAGCAATATGATTTGGAGTTCTTTTTTAGGAGGTAGAGGATTGGATGCAATTTATTCCTTAGCATTGGATGCTGATGATAATATTTATGTAACTGGAGGGACTACTTCTGATGATTTTCCAACCAGCACAAATGCATTGCATCCTAACTATTTGGATTCTTTGCAGGCTGACGCTTTTGTCTCATATATTTCTAAAGATGGAGCACAAATTATTAGCTCTACTTATTTTGGATCGGATAGTTACGATCAGGCCTTTTTTGTAGAACTGGATGTATCTCAAAATGTGTATTTGTTTGGGCAAACAAAAGCAAGTGGGAATACGCTTATTTATCAAGCAAATTATAATTTACCAGGAGGAGGAGAATTTATTACCAAGCTTTCCAAAAATTTGGATGTACTATTGCAATCTACAGTGGTGGGCGCCAATACCGGAAAGCCAAATATTTCGCCAACTGCTTTTTTGGTTGATGTTTGTAATAAAATTTATATTTCTGGTTGGGGATCTAGTATAGGAATTGGTAATGCTGGGACAACTTTTAATTTACCGATTACTCCAAATGCTTTTCAGAGCAATACGGATGGGAATGATTTTTACTTCATGGTACTAGACAATAATATGAACAATTTAATATACGCTACTTATTTTGGAGGAAATCAAGCCACAGAAC
>CAWVYN010000041.1:0-6453 GCA_963934425.1 uncultured Flavobacteriales bacterium
TTAGCTTATATTTATGATTTTATAAATCATACAGCAACTTTTATTGATGACACTATCGGAGTAAGCGATACCCTAAACCCTATGCAATACATAATAGGAATGCCAAATGCCCCGCAGAATCCTTATTGGAATAATTGCGATAGTCTTTAATATGAGAGATCTTCTTGTGCTTTTTGTATTTATTATTGCTTTTCTCACTTCCTGTGAGAAAAGCAATAATCATAATATAGTCAATGAAGAATTGTTAAGTTTTGTCGAGTTAGATGCTAGTGATTTTATTCTTAATATTTCTGACACATCAGTAACAGGTAAGTTTACAAAGTTTAGTTTCTCTGAAGGGGATACTATAAATCATAATAATTGGGATGTTGCTTTTAGAGGAACTACTCTTATTGTAAATGGTGGAGAGAAATCTCATAATGATCAGCCTGACCGCAGCGGTAATGCTGCTGTTTATATTGCTATTGGAAGTATGTCAGAAATTAATTACATTGATACAAACAGATTATTACAAGATAATAGTTCAGGCTCTGCAGTCTTAGAAAATATGATGGTAGACGATCTAGGAATTTCTGGAAAAGGATGGGCTTCTTATAATTATCAAACCCATATAATTTCTCCAATTCCAGGAAGAGTTTTAGTTTTTAGAACGCATGATGATAATTATGCAAAAATGGAGATTCTTTATTTTTATAATAGCCCTAACCCAGAACCTCAAAATAGAGATTATGGTGGTTTTTATACATTTAATTATCTGCTAAGTGAAGTTACTTCGTTCTAAGTTATTTTAGATTCCCTTTAAAACTAATTTTAAAAGCATCCGGTTTGGGTGCTTTTTTTTATTTTTGTAAAAATGAAAAAAACCTATTTTTCACATCTTAAGGCTGAAGAAAAACACATCTTAAAAGACAAAGGAACAGAAGCCCCTTTCACAGGGGAATACAATGATTTTTTTGAAGCAGGAATATTTGTTTGCAGAGCATGTGAATCCCCCCTTTATGAATCAAATACAAAATTTAATTCAGGATGTGGATGGCCATCTTTTGATGATGAATTAGAAGGAGCAATTGTTAGGTATGAAGATTTAAGTGGCAATAGAGTACGTACTGAAATTTGTTGCGCAAAATGTGATGGGCATTTAGGACATGTTTTTGAGGGGGAGCAAATCACAGCAAAAAACACCAGGCATTGTGTGAATTCATTAAGCCTCAAGTTTACACCTTACAACTATTTGGAGACAGCCACATTTGGAGCTGGTTGTTTTTGGCATGTTGAGAAACTTTTTCGAGAAACTCCGGGGATCTATCTTGCTAATTCTGGATATATGGGGGGGGACACTTTAAATCCTTCGTACAAAGAAATTTGTATGGGTGATACAAATCATGCTGAGGTAGTATATATTAACTTTAATCCAAAAGTGATTTCTTATACTGATTTATTGAATATCTTTTGGGAGAATCATAACCCAACAACCTTAAACCAGCAAGGGCCTGATATTGGGACTCAATATCGATCTGTAATATTTTATTACTCTGATTTGCAAAAAGTAAGTGCTGAAAAGTCTGTAGGATATATGCAAAGTAATTTTTCAAAACCAATTGTTACTCAAATTATTCCAAAGGATAAATTTTACAGAGCAGAAGAATACCATCAAAATTATCTTAATAAAAATAATTTAGGAAGTTGTAGTTCATGATTTTTTTTGGAGCAAAATAGAGAAAGTAGTTCCTTTGCCTTCCACTGAACTTTTTACAAAAATCTTTCCCTTATGATATTCCTCTATTATTCGTTTTGAAAGAGAAAGCCCTAACCCCCAACCCCTTTTTTTAGAAGTAACACCTGGTTTAAAAATGGAACTAATTAGCTCTGGTTCAATACCTTTTCCTGTATCATTAATCTGGATTTTTACATAGCTTTCGTCTTCTTCCATTTCAATCTTAATTAACCCCTCTCCTTTCATAGCATCCACTGCATTTTTGCAAATATTTTCAATTACCCAATTAAATAGTACAACAGAAACAGGAACAATGATGGATGGGTTTTTGGAGTGTAACTCTATTAATACTTTTTCGGGTAAGCGCGATTTTAAATAATTAGTTGCTTCTACCACTACTTGTACTATGTTTTCATCCTTCAAAGTTGGTTTTGATCCAATTTTGGAAAAACGATCGGTAATGGTTTCCAGACGGGAAACATCTTTCTCCATTTCCAATACCATATCTTTTGTTTCTTCTTTAGATTTTAGAAGTTCCACCCAAGCCATTAGAGAAGAAAGAGGAGTCCCTAATTGATGTGCAGTTTCTTTGGCCATGCCAGCCCACACTTGGTTTTGCTCTGCTTTTCTAGCCGAACTAAATGCTAGATAGGCAATAAACATAAAAAGTGTAATAAGCCCCAATTGAAACATAGGATAATATCGCAAACGTGTAAGCAAAATGGAATCTTTATAATACAACAGTTGCTTATAATCTTCAAAAACTTGAATCTTAATGGGCTCATTTTGCTCTTTCATTATTGCCAATTGTTTTTGCAGATATTCGTCCGTTATTTCGTTTATAGGGTTTAGATTTCTGTAGTTAAGAATGCTATCGTTTTCATCTGCTAAAATGATAGGGATATTTTCATTAGATTCCATCACTTTTATGGCCAAGGAAAAATTTCCATCATCTGAAATATTCACCATTTGATTGGTAGCATACGCCCAAATTTCAATCTTCTTTTTTTCCTCATACGCCAAAGATTTTACCAAAGAATTGGTGACAAAAAGAGAAGAAATTCCAATAATAATAGCAAAAACTAAAAGCCAAAACTTCCAAGTTTCTTTACGCGTATATATATCCTTCATTTTACTCATCTTCCCATTCTATAAGTACGTCCATTTCTTTTTCTTCCTCTATTTTACTACTATCCCTTTTTTGATTTAAAACATCTTCTTTAATTATTGTTTTAATCTGTTCTGTTTCTTTTTTTAATTCTGTTTTTATTTTTTCTTTTATTTTTATTTTATCAAAATAGATATTTGGATTATCTGCTGTTCCGTCCATTCTAAGGTACAAAGTTGTTTTCCCCAAACCATCATCTCCCAATACTCCAAGTTCATTGTCTAAATTTTTATTTTTATTTCTTGCTTTTTTTGAAATCAATTCTGAAAGCAATAGTCTAATTTGATAATCAATTTCATTATCAAAATTATGAGATCCTGAAATAAAAACAGAGAGTGCAGACGATTGTATTTCCATTGCAGGAATATTTATATTGTTGTTCCTTATTTTTATGGTGTTTTCAAGAGTAGAAAATTTTACATTTTTTAGTTCCTCTACACTTACATAAGAGGATAACTTAAGAAGAGGTGAAAAATCTACTAGCTCTCCTTTTTCTATTATTAAATGAGAATTTAATTGCAATTTGTTTGGGTCGAACTCAAAGCCAGGATTCCAGCTAGATTGCAATTGAATATCGGCTGTACCAACTCCTTTTATGTGTTTGTCTTGTATGAATTCTTGACCAAAATTCTGAAATCCCGCGAATAAATCTCTAATATTTATTTTCTCCAAATGGGCAGAAGTAAAAAGTTTTAGATAGTTATTTGGACGCTCAAAAAATTTAACTTCTCCTGTTATCTGCCCATTTAAAGTATTCATTTTTACTTCTTTTGCTTTAAGAGTAAAGTTTCGGTAATCTATTCCTGCATCTATATTTTCTGCAACAAAATACTGATAGCTAAGTTGTTCAATTTCGGTGTTCAGATCTACTTCAATCCAATTAGGTAAAGTAGAAACAGATATCCCTTCTCCTCCATTTATTTCCTTAATTGTCATCAATTCATCAAATTTTACATAAACCGATTGCATATTGCCCTTCATTTCTATCGTGTTTGATTCTCTCAACAAATAAGGAATAAAATTTGTGATACTCCCATCAAATTTAAAGTCGCTGTCTGAAATGGTAATATCAGATTTTTCTACCAAAATTTTATCCCCCTTTATCTCCCCCTGTAGGTTTTTAAATCCAAAAACAAGAGCAGATTTTTTATACTGAAATTCTACTTTTTTTAAGCTAATGGTTGATTGATGGGTTGCATCCAAGAAGTTTTGCTTCATCTTTTTAGAAAATGATAAAAGTCCATTATATTTTGTATTGCCAACTAGCTCTCCTTTCATATTAAAAAATAAAGTATTTTCAAACAACTGATTTACTTCTGCTAAATCAAGATTTGAGTTGATATCAGTGCTAAGATAATAATTATTCAAATTTCGAACTTGAAAAGAGCCGCTAAAAGATCCGTTTTTAGTTTTAGCAATGCAATTGTTTACTTTAATAATACTGGTTTCAAAATTATTAGTGTTGCCGTTATCAATATTAGCTTGCATGCTAATTTCAGATAATTCGAAAGGATTTTCTTTCAAATTGAAAAGCCCATTTGTTATAGAAAAATCCATATTAAAATGCGGATTGTTAGTTTTACTAATTTCTCCTTTTACCTTTCCAATACAGCTTAAATTTCCGTCAGTTGTAAATTTGTTACAAATACTTTTAAATTTTTCTGGCATATGTGTAAGTATACTTTTAAGGGATTGATTTGTAGCTGAAATATCTAAATTCACATTTTTTCTTTTTACTTCTCCTGCCAAAGCTAATTCTATATCTTCAATAAAAAGTGTAGATTTTTTAATGTAACATACACTATCAGAAAATGAAAGACTAGCATCTATTTTGCACTCTTTTTTATAAATATAATCGGTTTCGTCAACTACTAATTTTTGCATATACAAATCACCTTTTACTAAAAAATTGCTTTGTATCTCTTTCTGAAATTCTAGCAATACTTTGTGTGTAATCCCTTTTATCTCTGTGTTTTTCTTTTGGTGGATATAGGAAATTTTACTTTCAAAAAAATAGATTTGATTTATTTTTACTTTTTTCTCTTTATCCTTAGCTTCCTTAAATATTTTAAAATTAGGATTTCCATCTATATCGTATTTAATATTTAGTTTACTTTTTAAAAGCACTACTTTGTTAATTTCTTGTTTTTCGCTTAGCAAATTAAAAATATTGAATTGTAAATGGCTCTCTTTTGCATATAAAAGCGTGTCCTTAATATTTGACTCTTTTCCCATGATTAATACATCTGTTAATTTTACAGAGGCGTACGGAAAATTATCAAAAAAAGAAAATCTAACTTCTTTTACTTTTATTTCAGTAGTAGATTTTTCACGGATTTTTTCAAGCATTAGTTGCTCAATTTTTTCTCCATAAATATAGGTAAAGCCAACTCCTAATAGAATTAAAGCAATTACACTCAATAAAAAAATCTTGATTATTTTTTTAACTGTTTTCATTCGATAATAGACATAACGAAAATTTGGAGCAAGTCATATACATTTTACAACCTTTTTAACAGATTAATTTCTTCATTGGAAAGGAATCTGTGTTTTTTTCTAGGCAAATCTTTTTTACTTAGTCCAGCAAAAAATACCCTATCAATTCTTTGTACTTTATAACCAATTTGTTCAAAAATAATATTTGCCATTTTTATTCCTCCCATTGAAAGTTCTAGTCCAACTTCATTTTTATCTTTTCCACTTATGTAGGAAATAGAATCGATTGCAGCTTGTTTTCCATGAATTGAAAGCCCATCTTTTAACTTTTTCAAATCAGCTGATTTTAGTTTTTTGTCCAAAAGCAAATGATAAATTTCTTTGATTCTTTTTTGAGGATTAGATAGTTTTTTAGCCAATTCCGTATCGTTAGTAAATATGAGTAATCCTGTAGCATTCTTGCCTAATCGACCAATGGGAGTGATGATTTCCTTGCAAGCCCTATTTATCAATTCTCGCACGGTCCTTTTCTTCGAAATATCATCCATTCTACCACTATAATTCTTTGGTTTGTTGAGCAGTAAATATCTTAGCGTTTCCGATTTTATTTTGGCATCATTAAATTTTACCTCATCTGAGAGTTGTAGTTTGTAGCCCATTTGCGTAATTACTTTTCCATTTACTTTCACCACACCAGCCTCTATGAATTTGTCCGCTTCCCTGCGACTACAAATTCCTGCTTTGGCAATATATCTGTTTAATCGTATTAAGCCATCTTCTGATTTCTTTTTTGCTCTTTGTCTTTTTCTGAAAGTTGATTTCCCTTTGCTTTGCACTTTTTGAAGTTTTGGCAAAGATAGGAAATACTAAGGGTTAAAAAGCGTCTTTAAAGTGTTCTATTTTGGATTCTGCTTTACCTATTTTGTTGTACCCCAAAAAATTTATTTTATTGTAAGTGGATAATTATTATCTTTACCCAAATAATGAAAAAAGTAATACTAATATTTTTTATTTTTAATTCTGTTTTTTCCTTTGGGCAAACTATTTATAATCCGCAAGATTTATATGATAGCCCCGGAGGATTATTTGATAAAGATTCTCTAAGAGATATATATGTTAATTTTCAGGATCCTAA
>CAWVYN010000042.1:0-6453 GCA_963934425.1 uncultured Flavobacteriales bacterium
TCCATTTTGCAAAACTGTAGCCTCTAATGCTTGCTTACTGACTTGTCCATTACTGGCAACAAGAGTATTATTATCCACACTATAATTTTGAGTTCCACTTAGCAGGAATGTATTTGTTTGCATTGGGTTGATATAGACTGTCCCAATCAAACCATCTATAAAATTTAGGTTAAAAGTTCCTCCACTACAAACATTATTTCTTTTGAAGGCCACATACATAAGCGTTCCCCAACAATTATTATAAATTCCTTGAGTAAAAGTAGATTGTGCTTGAAATGAAATACTCAGCATTTTGTTGGTATTGCTCATCCCTAAATCAAAAGTATCGGCATGAATAGTCCCGCCATCCACCATGGCAAATTCGGCTCCTCCTAAATAATTCATAAGTAAAATAAATCCTGGGTGATTAATTGCTGTTAGATCCATTATAGGCGTAAGTAAAGCGTCATCATAGGTAATATTAAATGCAAATGAATCAACCCCAGAAACAAAGGCATCCATTCTAATAGGGACTACAAAAAAAGTATCACTTTGGTTATGCCAATTGTTGTAAAGGCCATAATTATCTAAACTAAATGAAAGCGCACTTACTGAAGGTGTTTGTGCAAATGTAATTGTAGAAAGTAAAATTAATATAACTAGAAATAATCTTCTCATTTTACAATCAGTTTTTTGGTGATGTTGTAATCAGCAGTATTTGCTTTTATGAAATAAATACCTTTTTCAAGTAAATTTATTTTTAAAGAAAACGATTTCTTAGTAGCAGTATGCGTCCCTACTTTTTTCCCCATTACATCATAAATTTCTACTTCAACTGGTAAAGTTGTTGAAGATGGTAAAAGCACATTAATTTTATCAGTTGAAGGGTTAGGATAAATATCTAATTCAAATTGAGTATCTTGATTTTTTATAGCTGAAACGACTCCAATTAGTCCTGGATAATCCAATTCGTAAATTACGGTTTTTGCCATATTATTTCCACCACCACCTCCACCAGATACATGGTTGTATTCATATAAAATATTTCCTTGATTATCTACTTCTCGCCAGTAAGTAGACGTCCCTAATGTAGCTACTGTAGTGCCTTTTTTTGTTCTAAAAGATCCTGATAAATGGTTTGCATAAAAATTTCCAGGATCGGAATAAGCCCAATAAGGTGTTTGATTCCAAGGCAGATTATAGTTGTACCCACTTATAGGAGATTGTAATTCTACTACTCTTGAGTCTCCGCTACCCCCGTTACTAGTTGCATCATTATCAAAACACATCAAATTGCCTTGTCCAGGCAAACCCTCATCAATAAAGTTGGCACCATGAACCGTATACAACTCTCTAGCTCCATTAGCTCCATAATTATTTGGGTTTCCCCATCGGTATAATAAATCACCACCTTTTCCTGCATTTCCACCAACATGAGTTGCCGCTTCTGCTGTTGTTGTACTTCTATCAATAATATAAATTTCGTGTAAAAAATGTGAACTAAAAACTATTTGATCCAATTGAGGGCTATAGTCCATTCCGTTTGCATGAATCCAATCGCCTCCTCCCTGAGGGCCCCCTCCAGCATTTCCTATATTGATATTAAAAAGCTCAGGATGTTGAGAGCAATCAGTTTTATAATTATTTTTTGAAGGGTCTATATCTTGACATAAATGATCCCATGCATGCCATTCCCAAACAACATTTCCTCCATTAATTCCTGCTGGTTCAATTTCTATAATTTCTGTTGGCCACATTTCTCCAGTAGTATTTTGTCTGCCTGCTTGTACTACTTCACTATTATCTTTTCTCTCCCAAGCAATTAGTAATGCATGATAAGTACCATCATTTTGTTCAATAGGAATGCATTCATGATGTTGTTGATGATTGGTATTTGACCACAAATAATCCCATATTACATTATTGTTCCAATCAATTATTTGAAGCCCTCCACCCACTGCTCCTCCGCTCATACTTGGATTCTGCACTCTATAGGGACGCATTATACTTCCGTCCTTTAAAAGGTAAGCAGTACTTGCAGCATTTGCTGAGCATTGCCAAGAATTATAGGTGTTTCCAATGGTGTCAATTAGATAAGTAGTAGTACTTATAGATGCTAATTGAAAAACGGAAGCCGTACCAGTTGCTTGAGCAAAGCTCAACAAGCTACTTAATGTAAAAGTTATGATAAATAAAAGTTTCTTCATTGTTTTATAAATTTAAGGGTTTGATTATTGTTAATTTTTATAAGATACATTCCATTTTTAAGATATGAAATGTCAATTTTGTTTGTATGAGTTTTATGTATTATTCTTTCTCCAAAAATAGAATAAACAGTTATAGTTCTCAATTTTTCCTTACTAGTTTTTACGAAGATTGTGTTTGTAGCTGGATTAGGGAAAAGTATAAAATCATTTTTTGGCAAATCTTCAACCAAAGCAGTAGAAGATTCATTATTCATATTAAATGTAGGATCTTGTATAACAAAAGGCCCTATCCCGTTAGGGATCCTAGCATAGCCCATATCTGCAGGGACGGCACCAAAAACTACTTCATCTACTACTATTGCATTAGTAGAATCATAAAGAGCCAATTGTTCTCCAGAGCTACTTAATTTGAAGTTGGCATGCAAGCCTGTTTCCGATCCATTTTCATCTGCCCAGATAATTAGATAGCTATTCGCCACTATAGAAGTATCAGGGAAAGCCCATTTCAGATTGTTATTATTATCTGATAAATAGTAGCCCAATAGCGGTATATCAGAATTTGTATTATTATGTAGTTCAATCCAATCGTCATATTCACCATCTTGGTCAGCAATAGTTGAGGTATTCAAGGGCATCAATTCGTTTATCACCAAATCACCTGTTACCGAAATGATGTAAAATTCATGTTCAGCTCTTGCAGGAGAAAATTTTGCAGCATCTGTATTCTCAGCATAAATATAATACTGAACATCAGAAGCATTCAAACTAATTTGAGAACCAAAAGTACCATCATTTGCCACTCCATCTCCATGATTACCATCATCAAACATTTGTATTTTTGTAAATATTTGAGCAGGACTATTTCTATATCCTAATTTCACATCTATATTGTTTCCATTTGCTATTATATCTGCAGTTATATATAATGAAGAATAAGATGTAGGGTTTGTATTGGAAACGCCCACATTTGAAATATCAGGAGCAGTATGCTGAAATTCTGCTTGTGATAAAATATAAGTGGTACGTGCATTCATGAGTTCTGTAATCCCTACTTTAGTACCACCTCCAGGCCCTCCGCTTGTTGTTATAGAAGTAGTAATATTTTGAGTGGCCTCACTCCAAGTATAAAAAGTATTCTGGTCGGATTGGAAAATTGTTGAAATAGTGCTGTGTAAACTATCAGCTTTTTGATGGTAATAATTATTATTAAAGAATTCTGCTATAATAGTTCTCATATGAGCAATATACATCTTTTTATAAGTCGGGTCTGCAAATAAGATATTGCAAAGCGGTCTTGTAACATCTCCATCTCTAAGGAATGGGTCCATTTCTTGCAAATCCTGAGTTGTGGCTGGCGGGTTTCCGGGTCCAGGAGTATTAATCATAGAAAAATGACCAAAAGACTCATTAAAATCCCAGAGAACAGGAAGAAAACGACTATTATCATCCTGAAATAAATAATAATTTTGACAGAATGGACCGATATACGAATCCATATTTACTAATAGATTATTCAAAGCCAGGAACCAAATACCTCTATCCACATCAAAATACTGTTCTATATTATTAGGATTTTGATCTAGTTCATAAGTTAAATTTTTCATATCCTCCCAACCAAAATCGGATTGCATTTCATAATAATCTTCGTAACAAGTACTATCAGGACCTAAATATTCAAGGGACGATCCTATTCCAGAAGGACATCCTGTAGTCCCGCCACCTCCCCCTAAATTTGCAGGGTTGCACTTAAATAGAATGTTATCATCATCTGAGTAAAAATGTTCTTCTATAAATTTTTTGTTTATGGATTCAATATTTCCGTAAAGCCCAATATAATTTCCATTAATATAAACCTCAGTATAATTTGCTTTCGGGGCTTGCATATAATGCCTGGAAATAAAATAGCTTAAAATCTCACGCACAAAAGTAGGATCCTTATCTCCATTGGAAAGTTTTAGTGTGTAGTATCCTTGATAATCTTGATTCTTTATGTGATTGAGTTTTATATTGAGCGGATTTTTTGCATTGTTTACATTATAAGAGCTGTTTCCTTTATATTTTACCCCAACACTATCAAAAACTATCCCATTTACAATCACACTATCTGCAGTGAGGCGATCTCCATTTCCTGCAGCATAATAATTGTCCATCAATTGATCCCAATTGGATTGGGGAAAGAAAATCTCTATTTGATTTATGTAATTTTCATCATAAAAATTGTTTTGGGCGCTTGCAAAAGATACCCAGAAAACAGAAATAACGATAATATAAAACTTTTTCATTATGACGGAATATTAAACTATCTTATTCGGATTTATAGTACATTTTTTTAGCTTGCTCCCAAACTGCAAATTTAAGATAACTATACTTATTCCTTTATTTTTTGAGACTATTTTTATATTCAAAATTTGTAAAAACTAAAATTTAATTTTTTATGTCTATTGTTTTTAAGATTGTTACTTTTATGACTTTAAAAATAATCAAAGTTTAATGTTATGAAAAAATTTATAAATTACTTTTTACAAGGGTTACTCTACATTGTGCCTATTACCGTAACACTTTATGTGGCCTATTGGACCTTTCAAAAAATAGATGGCATATTACCTTTTCAATTTCCAGGATTGGGACTTATTATAATTATAGGACTTATCACATTTATTGGTTTTGTTGGCTCGGCAATTATTACGAGTCCAATAAACGCTTTCTTTCAAAGATTACTCAAAAGAGCACCACTCTTGCAAACTATTTATTCTTCCGTAAAGGATTTGATGAGCACTTTTGTTGGTAAAAAGAAAGGATTTAATACTCCTGTACTGATTAAAGTTTATGAAAATTCAAGCATAGAGCGAATAGGATTTATCACTAATGAGGACCTTTCTACTTTGCATATAAAAGAAGGAAAAGTGCTAGTTTATCTACCACATTCCTATGCTTTTTCTGGGCAACTTTTTGTGGTGGAGCGCTCTTATATTAAACCTATTAACGCTTCTTCTGCTGAAATCATGAAACTAATAGTGTCTGGTGGAGTTACTGAAATTGAAAATTAGAGTAGTTTTGCACCAGATTTTTAAAAATTTTATTAATGAAAAATATACTTTTTACCTTAGTTGGATTTTTTGTGCTAACTAATATTTTTCCACAAAATCCTGGAGATACTATTGTTGTACAAACCTTTATTCATGATGCATGGACTGATGGGACTGGCAATTCAACAGGTAGTGGAGCAAGAGATACCATAGCTTATTTCCCAAATGACACGAATTTAACTTTTGAAAGGATAATAATGTCTTATAACATGAGGTGTAAAGATAATAATAGTAATAATCCTGGAGGGAATTCAAGAATTGGTTGCGGGGCATGGGACTATAGTTGCCAAACATATGTACATGATTCATCTAGAGTAGACTCTATTTTAAATTTTACACCAGATTATATAATCTCAAATTTTTCAGGAACAACATATAATTATTCAAATAGTCCAATTTTTAATTACCGCTACTTTATTCAATACAATACTGTTGTTGATTCAATTATAAGTGAAGACACAACAGCCATTGGCAATGGTAATGCGCCATTAGATTTTGTTATAGAAGCAAATCAGGCTTCAGGAAAGTCACAATTTTTGTATAAAGCAAATGAATTATTAATACTTGACAGTGTTGGAAACTATATACATGGATTAGTAAACGATACTATAAATGCTATTTCAATTAATGTAATTAACAATCCCCAGCAAATAAACTTTTTAAAAATTAAATTGAAATTAACTGGTGATAGTATACTTAATCCTGCTCACCCTCATCTCTCAGGGTTTACTCAAGTATATTATACTAACACTATGTTAAACTTAGGCATAAATAGATTGCAATTTCATATTCCATTTGTATGGGATAGTATTTCCAATATTATTGTAGAGTTTTCATTTACAGACTCTTCCAATTCTTCTACTCCTTTAATATTAGCTGAAAGTACAGGAGATAGTATAGGGGTTTACTCAACGGATGCAACTTGTATAAAAGTAAGTGGGCAAGAAAACATAGATATAGCTGATTCAGTTTTTAGTACAATTAATGATATGATTACAATATCTTTTTGGGCCAATGGAGACGAAAACATTTTACCAGTCAATACTACATTTTTTGAAGCATTAGATACTAGTGGGAATAGAACCGTAAATGTACATTTCCCTTGGAGTAATGGAAGAATATATTGGGATTGCGGAAATGATGGTACATCATCATACGACAGGATAGACAAAGCAGCTAAT
>CAWVYN010000043.1:0-6284 GCA_963934425.1 uncultured Flavobacteriales bacterium
AGATCATACAAAGATTTACCTATAAGATATGCTGAATTTGGGACAGTTTATCGTTACGAACAATCAGGAGAATTACATGGATTAACAAGGGCAAGGTGTTTCACAGTAGATGATGCTCATATATTTTGCCGACCAGATCAAATAGTAGAAGAATTTACAAAGGTTATCAATCTGGTATTATATGTTTTTAAAACATTTGATTTTAAGGATTATGTAGCTCAGATATCTTTAAGAGATCCAGATAATAAAGAAAAATATATTGGTAGTGATAAAAATTGGGATAAAGCAGAAAAAGCAATTATTGACACTGCTAAACAGCAAGGATTAGAAACAGTAGTAGAATATGGTGAGGCAGCCTTTTATGGCCCTAAACTTGACTTTATGGTAAAAGATGCATTAGAAAGAGAGTGGCAATTAGGAACTATTCAAGTAGATTACAACTTACCAGAACGTTTTGAATTAGAGTACACTGGTGCAGATAATAAAAAACATAGACCTGTCATGATACATAGAGCACCATTTGGATCTATGGAACGATTTGTAGCGGTTTTAATTGAGCATTGTGGAGGTAATTTCCCTCTTTGGCTAGCCCCAGATCAGTTTATTATATTGCCTATCAGTGAGAAATATCACGATTATGCTGAAAAAGTATCCCAATTATTAAAAAATTACGATATTTGCGGCCCAATTGATAATAGGGCTGAAACTACAGGTAGAAAGATAAGAGATGCAGAAGTTTCAAAAATCCCTTATATCATTATTGTTGGCGAAAGAGAAGAGAATGACGGAACTATCTCAGTTCGTAAGCATGGAGGAGAGGATTTAGGAAGTCTATCGGTTGATGGATTGATAAAAATAATAACAGAGGAAATAGATAATTGAATCACTTTTAATAACTAAAAAACGGTAAAAAATCGCAAAAAGAACTTTTAGAAGAAGGGGGCCAGCAAAAAAACTACACAAAACTAACAGAGAGATAACAGCTGCATTTGTAAGAATGGTAGGTGATAAAGTTGAAGCTAAGATTACTCCCTTAGAAGAAGCGCTAAGAACGGCTCAAAATTTAGGATTAGATTTAGTAGAAATATCTCCAAATGCAGAACCGCCAGTTTGTAAGATAATTGATTATAAAAAGTTTATTTACGACCAGAAAAAAAGGCAAAAATCTATAAAATCAAAGGCAGTAAAGGTTGTAATAAAAGAATTAAGATTTGGACCAAATACAGGAGAGCACGATTTTAATTTTAAATTAAAACATGCGGAGAAGTTTTTACAAGATGGAGCAAAAGTAAAAGCATTTGTATTTTTTAGAGGAAGGACCATTATTTTTAAAGAGCAAGGAGAAATCTTATTATTAAAATTAGCTCAGGCATTAGAAGAGTATGGAGTAGTAGAAAGTATGCCAAAACTAGAAGGAAAAAGAATGACAATGTTAATAGCACCAAAAAAGAAATAAAAAAGAATTATGCCAAAAATGAAAACAAAAGCTGGAGCAAAAAAACGGTTCAAAGTAACTGGTTCTGGAAAAATAAAGAGAAAACATGCTTTCAAATCTCACATCTTAACTAAAAAAGAGACAAAGCAAAAAAGAAACCTTACCAAGTCAGGCTTAGTACACAAATCGGATGAGAAGAGTGTCAAGCTTCAGCTTTGTATTTAATTTTAGTAAATTAGGGTATTAACCAGGTATTTAGCCAAAAAAGTGCTTAAAAAATAAAAAGCCGCTAATTACCAAAAAAACACAAACAAAATGCCAAAATCAGTAAATTCAGTAGCTGCAAAGGCTAGAAGAAAAAAGGTTTTAAAGGCCGCCAAAGGTTACTTTGGAAGAAGAAAAAATGTTCATACGGTTGCAAAAAATGCAGTAGAAAAAGCAATGCAGTATGCATACAGGGACAGAAAAAATAAAAAGAGAACTTTCCGTGCACTTTGGATTCAAAGAATAAATGCGGGAACAAGACAATACGGAATGTCCTACTCACAGTTTATGGGAAAAATTCATGCCAATGGAATTGAGCTAAACAGAAAAGTTTTAGCCGACTTAGCTATGAACAATCCGCAAGCTTTTAAAGCAATTGTAGATAAAATAAAATAGTTTCTTGGTACTATAACAGAAAAGGCTAACAAATAAGTGTTCGCCTTTTTTATTTTTTTATTTGTTGATTCTTTTTTAATAAAGTGTAAAGTGCGTCTTTAGCATTTTTATAATCTCGATTTATTTCTATTGCTCTTCTATAATCTAATTCAGCCCTAGCAATATCACCAAGCGTTTCAAAGCAATGTCCTCTTGAAAAATAAGCTTCATAAAAATTAGAATTGAAAGATATGGCTTGAGAAAAATCATTGGCAGCCACATCATAAAGTCCTAATTTTATATGTACGAAACCAATATTGTAGTAAGCATCTGCATAAGTAGGGTATATTTGTAAAAGATGAGTATAAGCTTTTATCGCCTCATTCCACTGCTCAGTTTCTTGATAATAGCTTCCTAAACCAAACAATGCTAACTTATTTTTAGGATTTATTTTCAGTACATTTCTATAGTAAATTACTGCTATGGAATCTTTTCTTTGCTGAAAAATCAATCCTAATTGCAAATAAGCATCTTCCAAAGAAGGATTAATATCTATAGCATTATGAAAATATTGCATGGCTTTTTTCTGTTCACCTAATTTAGCATAAATATATCCTTTTAGAAGATGTGCTCTTGGTGTATTGTAATCCAATTCTATTATTTGATTAAGGCAAGCAATTGCTTCCTTTTCTTGAGAAATTGCTGCCAAATGCAATTCACCCTTCAAAAGTAAAGATGGAATATGATTTGGATCTAACAGCAGAGATTTTTCCACATGAGAAGATGCTTTGTTAGGATACTGATGTTGAGTCCTATCATACTTTGCAATTTCGAAATAGAGAAAAGCTAATTTATAATGATAATTCCTATTATTGGGAGAAAACTTCACACACTCTTTGTAATCTATTAAAGCAGATTCCAAATTATCTTTTGATAAAAAATATTCTGCTCTTTTTACAAAATGTGCAGGATTATTTGGTGAAGCGGAAATAGCTTGAGATAAAATAGCTAATTCTGATATTGGTTCTTTTTGCTTTTCTTGTTTTTGATTATTACAACATAAAAAAATAAAAAGGCTAATAAAAAATATAAATCTCATTGTGGAATAAAAAAAGAAATTTAAGCTAATTGCTCTCTAATTTTTGATTCAATCTCTTCAGAAAGTTCAGGATTATCATCCATCATTTGTTTTACTCCATCACGACCTTGTCCGAGTTTGGTATCATTGTAAGAAAACCAAGAACCACTTTTCTTAATAATTTCATGATCTACAGCCAAATCTAAAATCTCTCCAGAACGGGAAATACCTTTTCCAAACATAATATCAAACTCTGCCATACGGAAAGGAGGTGCAACTTTATTTTTTACCACTTTCACTCTAGTTCTGTTTCCTATAATACCATCCGCATCTTTTATAGCACCAATTCTTCTGATGTCCAGACGAACAGAAGTATAAAATTTTAGTGCATTCCCACCTGTTGTGGTTTCTGGATTTCCGAACATTACACCAATCTTCATCCTTAACTGATTGATAAACATGCAAGTGCAACCAGTTTTACTTATTGTGGCTGTAAGTTTTCTTAACGCTTGTGACATAAGACGAGCATGCAATCCCATTTTAGAATCGCCCATTTCTCCTTCTATTTCTGATTTTGGCGTAAGTGCAGCTACCGAATCAATAACTACTAAATCCACGGCACCAGAACTAATCAAATGGTCTGCAATTTCCAAAGCTTGCTCCCCATTATCTGGCTGTGAGATGAGTAAATTATCAATATCAACACCTAAATCATCTGCATAAGCAGAATCAAAAGCGTGCTCTGCATCAATAAAAGCAGCAATACCACCTTGCTTTTGCACTTCCGCAATTGCATGAATAGTAAGAGTAGTCTTTCCAGATGACTCAGGCCCATAAATTTCTACTACCCTTCCCCTGGGATAGCCACCAACACCAAGTGCTAAATCTAGCCCCATGGAACCAGATGGAATGGAATCTATTTTTTCAACTACCTTATCACCCAATTTCATCACCACTCCTTTTCCGTATGATTTCTCTAATTTTCCTAAAGTTATTTCAAGAGCTTTTAATTTTGCCTCTTTTTCTTTATTTGCCATGATATTTTGATTTTATACAAATTAGGGAAATATTCAAACAATAAAAAAATATTCGTACTGCTATTTTTCAACATCCTATTTTTTACTGAAATATTTACAAAGGTGAGTAATGTTACAATTAATGCAATCTGGTTTTCTTGCTTTACACACATATCTTCCATGAAGAATAAGCCAATGATGTGCGATATTTAATTTATTTTTTGGAAAAAGTTTAAGCAATTGTAATTCTGCTTGTAAAGGATTTTTAGCTTCAGTAGTAAAACCAATTCTTTCTGAAACACGAAAAACATGTGTATCTACTGGCATGGCTGGAATATCAAAATAAACAGAACCAACTACATTGGCTGTTTTTCTCCCAACTCCAGGTAATTTTTGTAAATCATCTAAACTATTAGGAACTTCTCCTTCAAAATCTTTCATAAGCATTTTTGCCATTCCAGATAAGTATCTAGCTTTATTTCTTGGATAAGAACAAGATTTTATCAAATCAAAAATAGCATCTATGGAAGATACTGCCATCACCTGAGCATTTGGCATCTTCTCAAATAATTGTTTGGTGATAATATTGACTCTTTTATCAGTGCATTGAGCGGAAAGTATAACGGCAACCGTAAGCTCAAATACATTTTTGTAATCTAACTCTGTTTTTGCTTTCGGCATATTTTCTGAAAAATGAGCTATAAATTGTTTTGTCCTTTCTTTCTTATTCATTCTTCAAAACTATCAAATAAAAAGAGCCAGACAAATTTGTCCAGCTCTTTTTGCTAACCAAAACCACTTAGTTTAGCAATAATAAAACCTTATCAATTGATTTGGTTTTATGGCATCTAACCGATTTAGCATACGCAATTACATTTGCAATTGTTTCCTTTTTAGGACATTGCCTATTATTAATTATTGAATGATTTTTAGTGTCATTCTCTTGACTTAAAGATAATCTGTCTAGCACTTTTAAAAGAGTAAAGCTGTTTTTCATATAAATAAAGTATTGGTTTCATACCTTAGCTAACGAAAAAATAGCTTTTATTATTTTATAGTATTTGCTTTTTTTATTTTATTTGCAAATCTACTTGATTAGCATCGATAAGTTTCCGTAGATTAATAAGTGCATAACGCATTCTTCCAAGAGCTGTATTAATGCTTACGCCTGTACTTTCTGAGATTTCTTTAAAACTCAACTCTGCATAATAACGCATTTTCAAAACTTCCTTTTGATCCTCTGGTAAATGCTCAATTAGTTTTCTTAAATCTTTATGAATCTGATCATTTACCAAATTATCTTCAATGTTTTTTTCTCCATCTTGAAGTACATCAAAAATATCAAAGTGATTGGTTGGCGCAATGGTTCGCATTTTTTTTGCTTTTCGAAAATGATCAATCACTAAATTATTAGCAATTCGCATCACCCAAGGCAAAAATTTACCTTCTTCATTATATTTTCCTTTTTGCAAGGAATTAATTACTTTAATAAAAGTTTCTTGGAAGATATCTTCTGCAAGATCTCTATTTCTAATTTTAGACAATATAAAAGCATAAATTTTATTTTTGTGCTTTTGGATTAATGCTTCAAAACTTTTGGAATTTCCTTTAAGGTAGAGAGCAACTAACTCTCTGTCAGACAGCTTACTTAATAACATAATTACTTTATTTTAATTAATAAATTTATAAAGTAGTTATGCTTCTATAATCTTGTTTTTTTGTTAGTATCTGTCGTTCAAATAAAGTTCAAATATAGTACAACTTTTTGAAATATCCAAATCTAATTATATAAATTTGCAAATTCCGAAAAAATAAGATGGCAAAGACAAGAGAAAATACACAAAAGAATATCATTATTAAGGGAGCAAAACTCCATAATCTAAAAAATATATCTCTTAGTATTCCTAAAAATAAAATGATAGTAATTTCTGGTGTTTCAGGAAGTGGAAAATCAACACTTGCTTTCGATACTCTTTTTGCGGAAGGACAAAGAAGGTATATTGAGAGTCTATCATCCTATGCAAGGCAGTTTTTAGGAAAATTGCAAAAACCAGATGTCGAGGAAATAAAAGGAATTTGCCCAGCAATTGCTATTGAGCAGAAAGTAATTTCAAAA
>CAWVYN010000044.1:0-6261 GCA_963934425.1 uncultured Flavobacteriales bacterium
TTCCCGAGTAGGGGCCGAGCACATCCGCCGCCGGGAACGCCGAGGAGGTGAGCAAAAAAAAAAATGTTATTATCGTTATTATCATGGATCTTTCAACGTGTTTCATATTATCATGCAGAGATATTAACTTCTTAATCTTAATTTCCAAGCTATCAACAATTACTTTCATTTTGCTGTTTAAAATTATTGTTACAAATTTAATTTTTTCTTTATACTTTCTGTACCTTTTTGATGTTATATTTGTGGTTTTGTATATAAAACTCATTTTTTAAGGTAGTAATGAATTCTAGAAATTTAATTCTTTTCTTTTTTTTAAGTACTTTTAGCTCTAATATTTTTGCTCAAGATTATCATCCTCCGCTTGATTTCAAGATGCTTTTATCTGGTACTTTTGGAGAACTTAGAGAAAATCATTTTCACTCAGGAATTGATATAAAAACAGAGGGTGTTGAAGGGCAAAAAGTTTACGCTATTGAAGATGGTTATGTATCTAGAATAAAAGTATCGACTTGGGGATATGGAAAAGCACTATACATTACTCATGCAGATGGAAATACTTCCGTTTATGGTCATTTGAAGAAATTTAACAAAGAAATTGATGATTATGTAGTCGAAAAGCAATACAAAAAGGAAAAATTTGAAATTCAACTCTTTCCTCAAAAAGATAAGTTCAAAATAAAAAAAGGAGAAATAATTGCGCTCTCAGGAAATACTGGTGGAAGTGCTGGGGCTCATCTACATTTTGAAATTAGAAACACAAAAACAGAACATCCAATAAATCCGCTTCAATTTGGCTTTGACATAGTAGATAATATTAAACCAACAATTAATAGAATCAAAATATATCCTATTGATGGAGAAGTGAATGAAAAAGAAATAGAAGAAAGCTTTTCTCTTAAAAGAAGTGGCGAGCAATATACTTTAAGTGGAGTAACCCCTATTGTAAAAGGCAAGATTGCTTTTGGTATTTCTACTTATGATCAATCAAATAACACTTACAACAAAAATGGTATTTATTCTATCAAACTTCTGGTAAATAGTAATTTGATTTACCATTTCCAAATGGACGAATTTTCCTTTGAAGAAAGTAGATTTATAAATGCACATATCGATTATAAAGAGAAAAAAATAAGCCATACAAAATACCATAGATGCTATAAATTACCAAACAACAAACTTTCAGTTTATCAGAAGATGATTGAGAAAGGTATAGTGAATTTCACTGATGACACAACTCATTCAGTGCAATTTGAAGTGATGGATATTTATAAAAATAAGAGTCTGTTATCTTTTAAAATAAAAAGTATAACTACTCAAATAGAACGTAAAAACAGTATGATCTCTCCACCTTCTTCTCAATATTTCAATTATATGAAGCCCAATCTCTTTAAGGCAAAAAATTTTCAACTTCACATGGAGAAGTATTCTCTTTATGAAGATTTAAATTTTGAATACTCTGAATTAGATTCTATTGAAGGGGTTTTTGGAAAAATACAGCATTGCCACCACGATTATGTATCAATACACAAAAGTTTTGTAATTTCCTTGAAAGCAGAAATTCCTAAAAACCTAAAAAACAAAGTATATATTGCAAAAGTGGATGAGAAAGGTAATTTTTGGTATATGGGTGGTAGTTGGAGAAATAGCATGCTTTCTGCCAAAGTACGTGAATTTGGAAATTTCTGTATTATAGCAGACACTATTAAGCCTAATATTAAAGGAATAAATATTTATCCAGGAAAAAAGTTTAATACTCAAGCCACTATTAAATGCACAATCTTAGATAAGGAAAGTGGAATTAAAACCCATAGAGCAGAAATTGATGGTAAGTGGATTTTGATGGAATACGATTATAAAAAGAAATTATTAGTGTATGAAATTAAAGATGATCTAGAAAAGGGGAAGCATACTTTTAGTTTGGTGGTAAGCGATAAAATAGGAAACTCTACCTTATATATAGCAGACTTTATACGTTAGTTTTTAAAGAAAAATAACAAACAACTTATCTCTTTGTTATAATTACTAATCTCCTCTGAAATGAATGTTTCTGCTAAAAATATGTTCATTTACACTTATTCCTAATTCATTTTGAACAAAATCTTTACAAAATTCTTTAAGCATATCTCGAGCCTTCACATAAGCTAACAGAACCTCATTTTTAGTTCCTTTAGCTTTTGCAGGATCTGGAAAGCTTTTATGTATCTTTTTCGCTATGGAAGAAAAGTGAGGACACTTTGCATTTGCATCATCACAAACCGTAATCACATAATCCAAATCCATGTTTATATAATCATCTACCAAATTAGATTGATAATGAGTAATATTAACAGATTCCATTTGCATTACTTTGATAGCCAAAGGGTTTACTTCTTCTGGATGAGTCCCCGCACTAAATACTTGTGCTTTATCTGCAGTAAATTTACGAATCCATCCTTCTGCCATTTGCGATCGACATGAGTTACCTGTGCAAATTATCAATACTTTTTTCATATTCTTTTCTTCTTAAAAATCACAAACAAAAATAGTAGATTTCTTACAATATAAAAGAAGTTTAAGTGTTTTAGATGCTGCAGTCAAAATTTAATTTATTTTTGATTGCTTTTTGTTATGAGAAAAATACTAATTATTTTCCTATTTTCTATCTCCCTTAGCTCATTTGCACAAGATAAAAGTGTGCAACTTACAGGCATACTTGTTTCCACCGACAGTTTGTTAACTATCCCTTTTTCTAATGTGTTAATTAAAAACAAACAAAAAGGAACTATTAGTGATTTTTACGGATATTTTTCTTTAGTAGCAGGAAAAGGAGATACCATTGTTTTTTCCTGTTTGGGCTACAAAAAAACCAAATTTATCATTCCAGAAAATACAGAGGAAAACTTTATTACAGTAGTACAAAAATTAGAAACAGATACTATCTTGTTAAAAGAAACAAAGGTGTATCCTTGGCCAAGCAGAGATCAATTCAAGCAAGTATTCTTAACAGTAGATATACCAGATGATGCAATTGAAAGAGCAAAAAAGAATATTGATAATGCATTTGTAGATATTATGATAGGACAAATGCCTAATGATGGAAAAGAAAATTTCAAAAGTTTTATGGATGATATGCATCAGCAGCAATATATTATGATGGGGAATCCTACTATAATTCCTATATTAAATCCTTTTGCTTGGGCTGCTTTTATTAAAGCATGGAGAGATGGAGATTTCAAAAGAAAAGATTGATAAATTTGCAAACCATATGCTAAAACGGATTTTTATATTTATTTTATTTGTTCCCAATTTAATGTTTGCACAAACATTGAAAGGAATAGTAACCGATAAAAACAATGCTCCTATTGAGGCAGTAAATGTTTCTATTATAGGAAAACAAATAGGCACTTCCACTAACAAAAAAGGAGAATATCAGCTCAATTTAAAAGCGAACAGATCGTTTGTAATTAGTTTTACTTTTATAGGATATGAGCCAATAAAAATTAGGATTCCTATGCTTAAAATAGAGCAAGATTATGTGTTGAATCAGCAAATGGAATTGCAGAATTTTATAAAGAATGAGATAATAGTAGAGGACAAGCAAAGTAGAAAAAAAACATTAACAAGAATAAAGCCAAAACATGCTACTGTTATTCCTAACACATCAGGAGGTGTAGAGGCACTTCTAAAAACGCTTCCAGGGGTAAGTTCGGCCAATGAACTGAGCTCACAATACTCTGTAAGAGGTGGAAACTTTGATGAAAATTTAGTGTATGTAAATGGTATTGAAGTGTACAGGCCTTTTCTGATTCGCTCGGGCCAACAAGAAGGGCTTAGTTTTATAAATCCTGATTTGGTGGGGAGCATACTTTTTTCAGCAGGAGGATTTGATGTAAAGTATGGTGATAAAATGTCCTCTGTTTTGGACATAAAGTACAAAACGCCAAAACAATTTGGCGCATCAATAAATATGAATTTACTTGGTGGCTCAGCTCATTTTGAAGGCAGTAGCAAAAACAATCGGCTGAGTTTTATGACAGGAATAAGAAGAAAAACAACTAAGTATGTATTGAGCAGTTTGGATACAGATGCTGATTACACTCCAGTTTTTACCGATATTCAAAGTTATATAAAGTATGAACTAGGTTCCGATTGGGATGTGAGTTTTTTGGGGAATATCTCGAATAATACTTACCAAATGGTTCCTAAAAATAGGGATACAGAATTTGGAACACTTAATGAAGCGCTGAAACTCACCATCTATTTTGATGGACAAGAGATAGATGAATACAAAACCTATTTTGGAGCTTTAAGTAGCTCTTATCACCCTAGTGGAAAATTAAAGTTAGATTTTACTACTTCTGCTTTTCGTACATTTGAAGAGGAAAATTTTGATATTATGGGGCAATATTGGTTGTATCAACTAGATAATAGTTTGGGTTCTGAGAGTTTTGGAGATGTAAAATATGACAGAGGAGTTGGTACCTATATAAACCATGCCAGAAATAGTTTGAATGCCACAGTGATGAACTTTCAACATAGCGGAGATTTTAATACAGAGAAAGTAAATCTAACGTGGGGATTCAGAATACAAAAGGAAGAAATAGAAGATAAAATAAGCGAATGGAACCTGATTGATTCTGCTGGATTTACTCTACCACACACTTCTGATTCAGTTGGGTATGAGAATCCTATATTGCAATCACCATTAGTAGTTTCGGTAAATGATATGCTAAAAACCACAATAAACCTATCTTCTTACAGAAATTCTGGATATATCCAGTATTCCAAAGATATAGGAAACTTCTCGCTTACTTCGGGTTTTAGAGGAAATTATTGGAGTCTTAATGAGGAATTAATTCTTAGTCCAAGAGTATCTGTTTCTTGCATTCCTAATTGGGAGAGAGATGTAGTTTTTAAAGGGGCAGCAGGAATTTATTATCAACCAGCATTTTACAGAGAATTAAGGGACTTTAATGGAAATATTAACCAAAATATAAAAGCACAAAAATCGACTCATTACATTTTGGGAGCAGATTATTTGTTTTATGCTTGGAACAGGCCTTTTAAGTGGGTGAGTGAGTTGTATTATAAAAATTTGGAGAATTTAATTCCTTATAAGGTAGATAATGTAAGAATAAGATATTTACCTAGTGAGCTTTCAAATGGTTACGCTATAGGATTGGATATGAAAATAAATGGGGAGTTTGTTCCAGGAATAGAATCATGGGCTAGTTTATCGGTTATGAAAACGGAAGAAGATATCATTGGAGATTATTATACAGATGAAAATGGAGACATAAAAGAAGCAGGATACATCCCCCGCCCTACAGATCAAAGAGTAAATTTCTCGCTTTATTTCCAAGATTATATTCCGAACAATCCTAGCTATAAAATGCACCTAAATTTGATATATGGAACTGGACTTACTTTTGGTCCTCCAAAATCGGAGAAACAGCAAGACATATTACGCATACCTGCTTACAGAAGAGTAGATATTGGTTTTTCTAAAGAGATAATAAAAGAAGGGCAGAAGAAAAAAGGATTCTTCAAACACTTTAATTCTATATGGCTTAGTTTGGAGGTATTTAATCTTTTGCAAATAAATAATACAGTATCTTACCTTTGGGTATCGGATATTTCTGGCAGACAATATGCAGTACCCAACTATCTTACTGCAAGACAAATAAATGGAAAGTTGATTATTAGTTTTTAGGAAATGGGAAGACAAAACAGGAGACAACCAATTTTAATAGAAAATATTGAAATTATTGATACTGCTAGCAAAGGAAAATCGGTAGCAAGACATGATGGTAGAGCCATCTTTGTGCAAGGAGGAGTTCCTGGAGATATTTGTGATATTACGGTTTTTAAAAGAAAAAGAAAGTTTTGGGAAGCTCGTATTGAGAAAATCCACACCTATTCTGAAAGAAGAACTAAACCAAAATGTGAGCATTTTGGGACTTGTGGTGGCTGTAAATGGCAAAACATGAAGTACGAATCTCAATTAAAATTTAAACAAAATGCAGTTCTCAACAACCTAAAAAGAATTAGTGGTATTGAACTCCCGTCCCATTCAGAAATTCTAGCAAGTGAAAATCAGTATTTCTACAGAAACAAAATGGAATATACTTTCTCAAACAAAAGGTGGCTAACAGTAGCAGAAATACAATCAAAAGAAGAAATTGTAAATAAAAATGCTCTTGGATTTCATTTTCCTAGAATGTTTGATAAAGTGATTGACATAAACAACTGTTATTTACAAAAAGAGCCTTCAAATTCAAT
>CAWVYN010000045.1:0-6252 GCA_963934425.1 uncultured Flavobacteriales bacterium
CTACTTACTATCTCTGCTTTTGTCATTCTTTCTTACTTTTTTGATATTTAATATAAATAGCTTTATTCTTGCTTCTTTTTAATAGCGTGCAAATATATCAACTATTTTTGAATGATGAGACACATCATTATGTCTTTTTTATGAATTATTAGTTTAATTTTCAGTATTTTATGAATTTTTCGCAGCAGATATTAGAGTGGTATGGCAAAAACAAAAGAAATCTGCCTTGGCGAAATAGTAAAGATCCCTATAAAATATGGCTTTCTGAGATTATTTTACAGCAAACAAAGGTGGCACAAGGACTTCCATTTTATAACAAATTTATTCTTGTTTTTCCAGCTATTAATGATTTGGCAAATGCAACAGAAAATGAAGTTTTAAATTTATGGCAAGGTTTAGGTTATTATTCTAGAGCAAGAAATATGCACTTTACGGCCAAGGAGATTGCAGAAAGACACAATGGAATTTTTCCAAATGATTATAAAACAATTTTGAAACTGAAAGGAATTGGCACATATACTGCAGCTGCTATTTCTTCTTTTGCATTTAATTTACCCTTTGCTGTGGTTGATGGAAATGTTATCCGGCTTTTAAGTCGGTATTTTGGTATTCCTACTGCTTTTGATAGCAGCAAGGGTAAAAAAGAGTTTCAGCTTTTAGCACAAAAACTGCTTATTAAAAAAAATGTGGCAGACTATAATCAGGCAATAATGGAGTTTGGGGCTTTGCAATGCGTGCCAAAATCTCCAAATTGTAGCATTTGTCCTTTACAAAATAATTGTTTTGCTTTTAGTAATAATCTACTTTCAGATTTCCCAAAAAAGAAAAAGAAAATCAAAATCAGAAAAAGATATTTTGAATTCTTAATCATTTCAGAAAATGAAAAGGTGCTAATTCAAAAAAGGAAAAACGGAATTTGGAAAGGGCTTTACCAATTTCCACTTATTGAAAATACGCAAGAAAAATTGGAAAAAGAAATTTGTACTTCAAAAGATTGGAAGAATCTATTTAAAGGAGTTACTGCAAATATCATTAAAATATCTCCTAGAATAAAACACAAACTTACCCATCAAACTATTTTTGCTCAATTTTGGCATATTGATTCAAAAATCCCAGCTAATAAAAATACAATCTCTATCGAAAAAAAAGATTTAAAGAACTACCCCATTCCAAAATTATTAGAAAAATATCTTGAAAAAATTAGAATGATATAGCTATTTTACTACATTTGTTAATCACTAAAAATATTTATTATGGCAGGTGTAAACAAAGTAATTTTAATCGGGAATTTAGGAAAAGACCCTGAAGTAAGGTATTTAGATAGTGGAGTTGCAGTCGCAAACTTTTCATTAGCAACCACCGAAAACTATAAAAACAAAGAAGGAGAAAGAGTAAGTCAAACCGAATGGCACAACATTGTACTTTGGAGAGGATTGGCGGAAGTAGCTGAAAAATGGTTAAAAAAAGGGGCTTCCGTTTATGTTGAGGGGAAGATAAGAAATAGAAAATGGGAAGATAAAGAAGGAAATACCAGATACACTACTGAAATTTTAGGTGATAACATGACCATGTTGGGTAAGAAAGATGATAATACAGGTAATACCCCTGAAAGCACAATTACTACAGTTGAAGAGAGTGTTCCTAAAGCAGAAAAAGGAGATGATTTACCTTTCTAAAATAAGTTAAACTCAAACAAAATTGGAAGAAGAATTTAGTTCGCTTTTACTTAGCAGCTTTTTTGAAATCACATTACAGCCAATATCATTAGGCCTTGTTTTTATTTTATTACTGATTATATTATTGCTGTTTTGTTCATCACTAATCTCTGGTGCTGAAGTAGCTTATTTTTCTCTTTCTCCTAATGATGTAGAAAATTTAAATGAAGACAAGTCCAAAGGTGCATTACTTGCCTTAAAACTACTTGAGAATCCTAATAAACTTTTAGCAACCATTTTGATTTCAAACAATTTTATCAATATTGCTATTATTATTTTAGCCTCTTTTTTTACTTCACAACTTTTCACATTTGCAGAAAATTCAATGCTAGAATTTTTAACTCAAGTAGTGGTTATCACCTTTTTGATAGTTCTTTTTGGAGAAATCACGCCAAAAGTATATGCCAATAGAAATGCTCTTTGGTTTAGTAAAAAGATGAGTAACCCTTTAAATATTAGCAGTAAAATTTTCTCTCCACTTAGCTTCTTACTTACTTCAAGCACTGCTATTATTGATAAAAGGTTAAAACAAAAAAAGGAAGTAATTTCCATGGATGAAATAGCAGAAGCCGTAGAACTTACTACTGAAGAAAATAAAAATGAAGAAGAGCAAAAAATACTAAAAAGCATTGTAGAATTTGGTAACATTGATGTAAAAGAAATCATGAAGTCAAGGGTAGATGTAATTGCTATTGAGGAAGATTTACTTTTTGAAAAAGTAATTGAATTAGTGGCAAATTCTGGCTTCTCAAGGATTCCTGTTTTTAAAGAAAGTTTTGATATGGTAGAAGGAATTCTATATGTAAAGGACCTGATTCCGCACATTGAGAAAAATCAAGATTTTAAGTGGCAAAACCTGATTCGTTCTGCTTATTTTGTTCCTGAAACAAAAATGATTAGCGATTTACTTAAAGAGTTCCAGGAGAAAAAAATACATTTAGCAATAGTAGTAGATGAGTATGGAGGCACTTCTGGGATTGTAACTTTGGAAGATATTTTGGAAGAAATTGTTGGAGATATCACGGACGAATTTGATGATGATGGAAATTTCTTTTCTATTCTAGATGAACATAGTTTTATTTTTGAAGGGAAAATTTCATTGAATGATTTTTTAAAAACCATAAAAGGAGAAACAGATTATTTTGATGATGTAAAAGGAGATTCTGATACATTAGCTGGTCTTGTTTTAGAACTAAAAGGTGGAATTCCAAGTAAAGGAGAAATTATAAAATTCAACCCCTACACTTTCATTATTGAATCTTCTGACAAGCGAAAAATAAAGAGAATTAAAGTTCAAATTAAAAAAGATGAATAAAACAATTCTTATTTTAATCAGCATTTCATTACTTAGCTGTAGAGAAAATTATACCCCAAAACCAAGAGGATTTTTTAAACTTTCTTTTCTAGAAAAACAATCTCAACAATATAATCAAGATTGTCCTTTTACTTTTCAATTTCCCACTTATTCAAAAATTCAAAACCTAGAAAAAGATTGTTTCTTCAATCTGAATTTTTCTGACTATAAAGCGACTTTGCACATAAGTTACTTTTCTGTAAACAGAAACTTATATCAGCATATTGAGGAGTCTCGAACACTTGCCTACAAGCACAGTATAAAGGCAAATGCTATAAGCGAACAGCCCTTTATCGATAAAAAAAATAAGGTTTTTGGGTTGGTTTATGATTATCAGGGAACAACCGCAACCGCTTTGCAATTTTACTTAACCGATAGTACAAATCATTTCTTTAGAGGTGCTCTTTATTTTGACACAGAGGTGAATGATTCTATTTTGCCCGTATCTAATTTTTTACAAGAAGATATTAAATTTCTGATTGAGAGTTTTCAGTGGAAAGATATAACAGACGAAAAGCAGAAAGAAGAACTAATATCGCAAAAAATTGATGGATAATTGCAACATGAATCTGCACGCTTAAAAGCAAGGTGCTAATGCCTAAAATAATTTGAAAAATTACCAAAGTAAATAATAATCTTCCTTCCTTTTTCAAATTTGTGTATTGTGTTTTTTTAAAGATTAAAAATGCTATAATAGCTATTATCCAAGCAAACAGTCTGTGAAATGCTTGTATGTCAAAACCGTTATTTAACAGGCTAAAATCATTTGAATCACGAATAGTGTATGAAAATACTTTTTCAAAATAATTTGAGTTTGGCGGCAATAAATAGCCTGCCTTTAAGCCAGCTATAAATGCACCATAAATAATCTGAATCAGAAGTAAAATGACAAAGCCTTTAACAAAATTATTAATTTTCCTACTTGGAAATTTTTCTTTTTCTTCCACTTCCATAATAATCCAATAGATATAACCTATCAAAGCGAAAGCGGTAACTAAATGAATTGCCAAACGAAAATGACTAACTACTGGAACATCTACCAAACCGCTTTTTACCATAAACCAACCTAAGAACCCTTGGAAGCCTCCAAGAAGTAAAAGAAATATTAGTTGTTTTTTTAGTTTTTTATCAAGCCACTGCTTTTTCCAAAAAAGGAAAAAAGGAATTACAAATACCAAGCCAATTAATCGCCCTAATAATCTATGAATATACTCCCAGAAAAAGATAGTTTTAAATTCTGACAAGATCATGTCCTTATTTATTTTTTGATATTCAGGGAATTGCTGGTATTTTGAAAAAGTTTCTTGCCAAGCAGTTTCATTAAGTGGCGGTATAATCCCCCCTATTAGCTTCCACTCCACCATGGAAAGTCCAGAATGGGTGAGCCGAGTAATGCCTCCAATTAGTACCATAGCAATTACTAAAAAAATCCCACTATAAAGCCAAAGGGATATTGTTTTTTTTTGTCTAGAATTCATCCGCACAAAAATAACTAAGCTATATTTACCGCCAATTATTTTTATGGAAAAATCGATAAAAAACTATGTAATCCTCATTTTTTTGGCAATTGTTTGGGGAAGTTCCTTTATTTTAATGAAAAGAGGATTAGAAGTTTATTCTTACACACAAGTAGCTGCATTGCGACTTTTTATTGCGTTTCTTTCTCTTTTACCTTTTGTTTTTCGTGCATTTAAAAAAGTAGCAAAAAAACATTGGCTTCCGATAATAATAACTGCTTTTTTGGGCAATGGAATTCCTGCTTTTTTATTTACCAAAGCTCAAACCTATCTAGATAGTTCTTTTGTTGGAATTCTAAACTCTCTTACACCACTTTTTACACTTTTATTGGGAATTTATTTTTTCAAGTCTAGGCCTAACAAAACAAATGTTTTTGGGATAATTATTGGATTTACAGGTGCTTTCATGCTCTCTTTCTCTAATTTAAATGATGTTTTTACAATTAATTTCTATACCCTTTTGGTAGTTTTGGCTACCTTATTTTATGCTACAAGTGTGAATGTAATTCGAAAATACCTTGCTGATTTAGATGCGATTTCCATATCATCACTTGCTTTTTTATTTGTTGGTCCTGCATCTGGGATTTATGTTTTTAATGGTGATTTTATACCTTTACTTCTTTCAGAAGGCGGAATAGAAGCCCTTATTTACATTACCATTTTAGCCGTAATTGGCACATCTTTGGCATTAATTATTTTTAATAAGCTGATAAAAGATTCCTCCGCTATTTTTGCTTCTTCCGTTACTTATCTTATTCCGATTGTCGCAATTATTTGGGGAATGTGGGACGGAGAAAACATCCTTTTTTCTCACATTCTAGGTGCTAATATTATTCTTTGTGGAGTGTACTTGGTGAATAAGAAAAGAATTAAGTAGTTACCGAATGGTATTCTACCCAACTATTTTGATTCAGAAAATTCAAATTTAGATAGTGATTATAGTTTGTTATTCTCATTTACCTTAATAATTAGAAGTTCAAAATTAACTAAATTTTCACATTATAATAGTTACCAAAACAAATTATATAGATTAATTAAATTCCTTAAGGAAGAAAGAGGAATTCATTCCTATTTTCCTCATAAGACAAAATTAAAAAAAGATTGTAAATGTTATTTTGAACACATAAATTTATCCACCCCCTCAAAACTTCTTCTCCAAAATCTATTTCAACAGATGTTTTCTTAAAAATTTAGATCCCCTTATTTCAACTTGCTTAAAAGTAAAATACGAGTATAATATTGTTAAGATTAAGCACAGAATGAATATTGCAATTTGAATTGTCTCATTATTTGGCAGGTTAAGAACTTTAAATAATATATTAGGGAAAATATATAGTATGATAAAATGATTGAGATATATTGAGTAAGATATTCTGCCTAAAAACTGCATAGGTTCTTTCTCAAGAATTCTAGATATCCATCCATTTGTCTTAATTAGTATAAATATAGATAGTCCAAAAAATACTGGCACTAAGAATTCAAAATATACTCTAATACTATTACCGACATTAATGTGTAAGATGTAAAGAATACTGGTTAGCAGAAAAGGTATTGTGTATTCTAAATAGTTATTAAGTTGAAGTTTCAATAAATTTAATTCCCAAATAAAATATCCTAGCAAGAAACACATTAACCCTCTGATAAATCCATAATCTCCAAAAACAAA
>CAWVYN010000046.1:0-6198 GCA_963934425.1 uncultured Flavobacteriales bacterium
AACATTTTTGTTATTAAAAAAGTTTTTTTGCACTTGACTTTTATTTTTCTTTTACATGTCAAAAATTATCAGTTTACAGCCAACAAAAAATAATTTTATTTTACACTATTTTTAATGCTAAATGAGCATCCAAGAAAGTTTTTTATAACCTTTTTCTGACTAAAAAAATAGTCGATTTTGCCGATTTTGATTCCCGCCCAACCCACTTGTGCAATAAGCACCTCTTTTTGCTTACTATTTAATTTTGTAATTGGTTTGTTTAAAAAAGTATGGGTGTGTCCGCCAATTATTAAATCAATATTATTTGTTTGTTCTGCTAGGTTAATATCATCTATTTTTTGCTCTTTATATTTAAAGCCTAAATGGGAAAGACAAATAATTAGATCACATCCCAATTCATTTTTTAAATGATCAGCATAATAGTTACTTTTTCTAATTGGATTGTGATATATCGTATTGCCATACAGTGATTTAGGGACCAATCCTTCCAGTTCAATGCCTATACCAAACACCCCAATTCTTATACCCCCTTTTTTAAATACTTTATAGGGCTCAAATTTCCCATATAAAAGACTGTCAGAAAAGTCATAATTAGCACACAAGAAAGGAAATTTAGCGTGAGGTAATTTTCTTAAAATACCGTCCAGACCATTGTCAAAATCATGGTTACCAATGGTTGCTGCATCATACTTCATTGCGCTCATCAGCTTGAATTCTAGCTCTCCACCATACATATTAAAATATGGCGTTCCTTGAAAAATATCCCCTGCATCCAAAAGTAATACATGCTCATTTTCTGCTCGAATCTTTTTAATAAGAGATGCCCTTTGCGCCATTCCACCAAGTCCTTTATTTCTTCCGTCTTTAAATGGCTGAATATGACTATGCATATCATTGGTGTGTAAAATAGTGAGTTTTATTAAGTCAGTATTTGATAATAATTCATTGGGAATCAAACTAAATCCTAATGCACCCAAACTCGCTTTTTTAATAAAATCTCTTCTACTTTTCATTTTACAATACTTAAACGATTATCTAATTTCGAAGCTATAGTATCATTAGCAAGACAATGATTTATAATAGCATCTCTTACTTTTATGCCTACTAATTCTTGTTTCTTTTCATTAAAAAAACTCATCTTATCGCCACCATTTGCCAAATAATCAGAGGTTAAAACCTTCACTTTGTTATTTGATAAGTCCAAACTTCGACTCAAAATAATACCATTCTCATCTACTCTTATTTTAATCCCTGAAAATGGTTCGCCTCCTCTTTTTATAATATATTGAAGAAGCTCCAAATAACTTTTTTTATCCAATTCTAAAATAACCAATTTATTCTCAAAAGGCATTAAAGTATAAATATCGCCTCTTGTGATTTTTCCTTTTGTTAGGGAAGATCTTAGCCCGCCATTATTCATCACACAAATATCAGCTATATCAGAATACTGCTGCAAACATAAATCCGTAACAAAATTACCAAGTAAACTCTCTGGCTTTCCTTTTGTCATGTCAATTTCTGAAATACATAAAACCTCATTCATTACGGAATCTATTCCAGCTTTGTAAGGAGCAATTATTGAAAGCGAAGCACTATCTGATTCTGCTGAAACATCAAAGCTTGTTTCTATATGAGATTGTAAGTTGTATTGAACTGAACAAGCGGTCAGCAAAAAAGCCACTATAGATATAATTAGAAATTTTAACTTCATCTGGCTACAATATTAAGAAATAAAATTATTGTGCGTATTATTGCAGCATGTATTCTTTCAAAACAAAAGTTAGAGTAAGGTATGGGGAAACCGACCAAATGGGATTTGTGTATTATGGAGTGTATGCGCAATATTTTGAAGTAGGAAGAGTGGAGCTTTTACGATCCTTGGGAGTTAGTTATAAGAGTTTAGAAGAAGAAGGTTATTTCTTGCCAGTTGTTAATTTTGAAATCCAGTATCAAAAGCCAGCACTTTATGATGATGAGTTGACAATAAAAACAACAATAAAAGAAATCCCATCCTCTAGAATTGTATTTTATTATGAGACATTCAATATGGGTAATGAATTGTTAAACACTGCAAAAGTAGTATTGGCTTTTATAGATAAAAAAAACAAAAAGCCATGTCTTCCACCAGAGATAATAACAGACAAACTAAAGCAAAAAATTTAAAATTAGTATTGCTATTTAATTCTACTAAAACTTTTTATTAGCAGTAAAATAATTAGGGTTTGTAAAGAAATCAAAAAATAATGAAGTATGCTGATCTGTACTTTGGGTTCTACAATCTCAAAACCATATTCTAATATCTTGTAAAAAATAAAAGAAGCGCCTAATCCTGCCAAATAACCCAATTGCTTATTTACATCAATTTTACCTAAAAGTTTTTTGTCTTCAGCTACAAGAGTTTCTGCCCTGACCAAATAGCCTCCAAAAATAAAAGTAAACTGATAGCCTATATAAATAAGCAAGGCAGATACAAGTGAATATTTCAAAATCATAAAAATTATAATAGTGAATAGCATGATGAACTCTACCATTAATGAAATATAAAAAAAACTTCTTATGTTGAGTAATTGTTCATAAAACCTAGCAATAAGTAACATAGATGATGCTAAAATAATACCGCCAATTGAATAAATTGAAGGGTCTAATGGATTGTAAATTGTAAATAAAATCCCAATAGATAAACCAGTGAAAGAGGAGTTAAAAAGCTTATATCTTATAAATGCTTTTTCATTTAACCGCATCACTCTTTTGTTTAGTAGTAAGTTAATCTTCTGACTTTAGCAATGTACTTAGCTAAACGAATAACTTGTTTGGTATAACCAAACTCATTGTCGTACCACACATAAAGTACTACATCTTTTCCCTCTTCAGTACAGATTGTAGCGTTACTATCAAATACCGAGCAACAAGAATCTCCAATAATATCCGTAGAAACTAACTCTGGATCCACCTGATAATGGATTTGATTTACCAAATCTCCTGTAAGCGCAGCATCACAAATAGTGGCGTTTATATCATCTACAGAAGTAGTGCTATTTAACGATAGCTTTAAAATAGCTAAGGAAACATTTGGTGTAGGAACACGTACCGCATTTGCAGTAAGTTTTCCAGCCAATGATGGAATTACCTTTGTTACTGCATTTCCAGCTCCTGTTGATGTAATGACCATATTAATAGCTGCTGAGCGGCCTCTTCTTGGTTTTTTGTGCATATTATCCAAAAGGTTTTGATCATTAGTATAAGAATGTACCGTTTCCAAATGCCCTTTCTCTACCCCATATTTATTCTCCACTATATGAAGAATAGGAGCGATACAATTAGTAGTACAAGAAGCGGCAGAATAAATAGCTGTATTATCAATATCCAATTCTTTTGAGTTTATTCCATATACAATATTAGGGATACCTTTTCCTGGTGCAGTAAGTAAAACTTTGCTAACCCCTTTTGCTTGCAAATGATGAGATAGTGCCTCATTATCAGTAAAAGCACCTGTGTTATCAATTAATAAAGCATCCTCAATTCCATATATAGTATAATCAATATCTTCAGGGTTTCCACTATCAATAAATTTGATATGTTGTCCGTTTATGATGATTGATTGAGTAGGTAAATCAACATCAACCACTCCTTTAAAAGTACCATGAACTGAGTCATTTCTTAAAAGATCAGCTCTTTTAATAATTTGTGCATCCGTTAATTTTCTAACTACAATTGCTTTCAATCTTAACTGCTGTCCTTTTCCAGCTTGTTTTATTAGTTCTCTTGCTGCCAATCTACCGATTCTTCCAAAACCATAAAGGATAACATCTTTTGGAGCAACCCTTGTATTGTCCGCGCTAAGCATAACACTTAATTTGTCACTTAAGAATGCATTAGCATCAGTAGCGCCACTTTCCAAATATTCTGCTGAAAGCAACCCTATATCTAATTTTGATGGTGATAAATCCATTTTTAGCATTTCATTAGCTAGCAAAGCAGCAGTGGCAACATCAGTTTCTCTTTTCACCACATTATTGGCATAAGCAAAGAAGTTCATTAATTCTGACACCCCAATTTCTAAGAGCTGATTTCTGAAAAGCACCAATTCAATACCTTTATCATACATTAATGTTCCTACTGAATTTAATAAATTTATTCCTGATTTTTCTTTGTTGATCCAATCGCCTAATTGATTTTCATAAGATGCTACCATTATTTGTCGTTTTGAGGTATTAAAATTTGCTGCAAAAATACTTTTTCTTTCAAATATAGAGCTGATTTTATTGTTACTTTTACCCCATGATTATTGAATTTTACAAATACCAAGGAACAGGAAATGACTTTATCATGATAGATGATAGAAAAAATGCTTTTAATATTAATGATTATAATCTGATTGCTTCGCTTTGCGAAAGAAGAATGGGTATTGGTGCTGATGGACTTATTTTACTCAGAAATCATACAAAATATGATTTTGAAATGATTTATTTTAATTCTGATGGCCACCAATCCTCTATGTGCGGCAATGGAGGTAGGTGTATCATTGCCTTTGCTCAGTTGCTAGAAATTATTAAAAATGAGACTACCTTTTTAGCTATTGATGGAGAACATAAAGGACAGTTATTAGGAGATGCTATTGCTTTGCAAATGCAAGATGTAAGTGAAATAGTAGGAGAAGGCGATGGATTGGTTTTAGATACCGGCTCACCTCATTATATTAAGATGGTAGATGATCTGAAAAATATTAATATTGAAAAAGAAGGAAGAAAAATAAGAAATTCTAAACCTTTTAAGAAAGACGGTATAAATGTAAATTTTGTTCAGGATAGTACTGACTTGCAAGTAAGAACTTACGAAAGAGGAGTAGAAGCAGAAACCCTTAGTTGCGGAACAGGCGTGGTGGCAACTGCAATAGCTATGCATTATGCCAATTGTATTGAAGAAGATTTAATAAATATTAAAACAGAAGGAGGGGATTTAAGTGTTAGTTTTGAGGAGTTTAACGGAACTTACCGAAACATTTGGTTAAGTGGTGAAGTAAGTATGGTTTATGCGGGCGAGTTTGAATGTTAAAGGGTAAAAACATAGTATTACGGCCATTACAAAATTCTGATTTAGATTTTTTGTTTGAAATTGAGAATAATACAGAGAACTGGCAATTCGGTAGCGAACAAAAACAATACAATAAACAGGAATTATTAGATTATATTGGAAATGCAAAAACAGATATTACATTAGCTAAACAATTCCGTTTTGTGATAGATTTAGAAAGCATTCCTATTGGCTTTATTGACCTTTTTGACTATACTGCTAATAGTACAGGTATTGGAGTGATTATTACTAAAGATTATAGAGATAAAGGATTGGCAAAAGAGGCTTTAAATCTACTTACTGATTATGCTTTTATTATTTTAAATATAAACCAATTACATGCGACTGTTACAAAAGATAATTTAGCTAGTATCAAACTATTTACTTCTTGTGGTTTTGAACTGAATAGTAAGAAAAATGATATGAAATATTTTACTTTAAAAGATGAATAAGATTTTAGTATTTATATTTTCAGTCCTTTTATTATCTTGCCAAAGAGGCAAGGTAAATAATTATAATACTTATTTAAATCATAATGATACTGTAAAATATGTAGGGAAGGAGCAATGTAGAATTTGTCATACAGAAATTTATGACTCCTATATGAAAACAGGAATGGGACAATCCTTTAATTTTGCTACAAGTGAACATAGCGCTTTAGCGGATAGCAAAATGCATATTATACACGATAGTGTTCTTAATTTATCCTACCAACCCTTCTGGAAGAATGATAGTTTGTATCTGTTGGAGTTTCGATTAAAAGGAAAGGACACTACTCATCGGCTCATCAAAAAAGTAACTTACAAAATAGGTAGCGGACAGCATACCAACTCACACTTGTTTGAGATTAATGGCTATGTGCATCAAATGCCTTACACTTATTATACACAAAGATTAATAGCCGACTTACCACCAGGTTTTGAAAAAGGAAGAAACAGTCGGTTTTCTAGAGAGATTGGTTTAGAATGCATGAGTTGTCATAATGCTTATCCTCAGCATGAAAGTGGCTCTACAAACAAATACAATACTATTCCAGAAGGAATTGATTGCGAAAGATGTCATGGCCCTGGGGAGGTACATATTCAGCAAAAGTTGGCAGGAAATATTATTGATACCTCAAAGTATATT
>CAWVYN010000047.1:0-6126 GCA_963934425.1 uncultured Flavobacteriales bacterium
GGCAGATCACATCATTGACCATATGAGTAGATTAAGAAATTTGCAAGATAAAACAGACGGATTCAATACCTTTATTCCATTAAAATTTAGAAACAAAAATAACCAAATGTCGCATATTGAAGAAGCTTCTACTATTAAGGATGCACGAATATATGCAATCGCCAGAATTTATTTGGATAATTTTAAACACATAAAGGCCTATTGGCCAATGATTGGAAAGGAAAGCGCGCAAACCCTACTTTCCTTTGGCGTAAATGATATTGATGGCACCATTGATGATACTACTAAAATTTACTCCATGGCTGGGGCGGAAGACAAAAACCCAAGAATGACTACTGAAGAAATTATAAAGTTAATAAAAGATGTAGGTCGTACCCCAATTGAAAGAAATACGCTTTATGAGGTAGTGAAAAGTTATTAGGTATTGGTTGCTGGATGATTATTTTATTATTCAATGCTATATTATCTCTTGATGTTTCGTATATCCCCTCCATTTTTCAATTAACTGCTGCATATCTTCTGCTAATTCTGAATCAAAATTTACTTCTTCTCTAGTAGTAGGATGTAAAAATCCAAGTGATTTTGCATGCAATGCTTGCCTTGTACAAATTTTGAAACAATTTTGTATAAATTGTTTATACTTGGTAAAAGTAGTTCCTTTTAGAATTTGATTTCCACCATATTCTTCATCATTAAAGAGCGGATGTCCAATCTGTTTAAAATGTACCCTAATTTGATGGGTTCTTCCTGTTTCTAATTTACATTCTACTAATGTTGTGTAGCCAAAACGCTCCATAACTTTATAGTGAGTTACAGCATGTTTTCCGTATTCTCCATCCGGAAAAACATTCATAACTTTTCTGTTTTTCAAACTTCTACCAATATGCCCAGTAATAGTTCCTTCATCCTCTTTCACATCTCCCCATACAAGTGCAATATATTTTCTGTTTAATTCTCTATCGGCAAATTTCTGAGCCAAAATAGTCATGCTATTTTCAGTTTTGGCAATCACCAAAATGCCAGATGTATTTTTATCAATTCTGTGTACTAACCCTGGCCTATCTTCCTCCCCCATATTTGGTAGGCTTTTGAAATGAAAAGCAAGTGCATTTACCAAAGTTCCAGAATAATTTCCAAAACCAGGATGTACTACCATCCCAGCATCCTTATTTACAATAAGAAAATCATCATCTTCATACACAATATTTAAAGGTATATTTTCTGGAATAAGTTCAAAGTCTTTTTTTGGAGTAGTGTACTCTACTGTTACAATATCTCCCGCTTTTACTTTATAATTGGATTTTACCACATTACCGTTTACCTTTATATTTCCCTCTGTGGCGGCTTTCTGAACTTTGGTTCGTGTGGCATGTTCAATAAAATTCATTAAAAATTTATCTACCCTTAAAGGAGATTGTCCTTTGTCGGCTACAAATTTATAATGCTCAAAAAGACCCTTATTTTCTTGCATTACTGAATAACTAATTTCTTTCTAAAGACTTCTTTCTTGTTCTGAACCTGAAGAATATACACTCCAGATTTTAAATTATTTTTTGAAAGTTGGAAGCTCTTTTTATTCACTCTAAACTTGCTTATTAACCTACCGCTAATATCAAAAAGTAGAATCAAATTTTTAGCTGAATTATCTATTAAAATGGTAGTAAAATCAGAAAAAGGATTTGGAAATATTTGAATACCATCTTGGGTTTTTTCATCATTAACTGAAGAAATAATTGGCGTACTTCTCAGTACAGGACGAATCATCCAAGCGCCAGGAAATTGAGAATAATTCCATCCACCTCCAGCATTGTAAAACATATAAGTGTTCGCTGGGGAATTCCTGTCTAAACCCACATTCAACATATCATTTGTGGTTTGCTCAATGCCCACATAAAAAATATCATCCAACCCAATAATGGAATCCAGATAATAATTGTGAAATTTTACTCTATCTTCATACACAGGATAAACAGTATCTCTATACAAAATATTTCCAGGCACTCCATTATTATCATTCCAAACAACTAAATGAAAAGGAATATTACTGATATTATTTTGCATTGGTGCAAAATAAATCTGGATAATGCGTAAACTATCTGCCTTATTCAAATGAAACTGATAAGCCATTTTCGCTCCTTGTACATTAATGCCGTAAGCAAATTCTGCCACTCCGTCGTCATAGGCATAATTGGAGTTAAATTTCTGAAAGTGTGAGAGTGTATCGTTATTTTTATTATCGTTTGGGGTTGTTTTTATTATATGCTGCATCTTAAAAATTGCAGTATCTACCTGAGAAGAAATAAATTTGGAATCATCTATTAAAACAATTGGATAATGTGAATAATTCCCAATAATACTATAATCTTGTATACTATCATAATTTCTCCATCCAGTTCCTATATATGGAAATGAGTCGATTAATAAATTGTTTTCAAAAATATTATAACGATAATCAACCGAAATACCTGCTTCATTATTTCTGATTAAGGCATTAATAGAATCCACCATTTCTGCTGACTCATAATTAACAAACTGTACCCAAGGCATTTCTCTATATCTTTTTAAAAGTTGAGGGTTCTCATATACAAATGCAACATCATTTAAGTCAGGAATTACACCTGAAACATATTCATCTACCTTCACATAATCGATATGCCAGTGATCATAATTCCCAGATAAGGTAGCATAGTTTCTAAACCGAAAACGAAATCCTGAATGTAAATAATTTGCTCCTTTAATATTGAATTCCATTTTTTGAAATTCTTGAGTGCTTTGCCCAGAAATACTCCAAATATGTTGCCAAATAGGAAGCCCTAAAGTATCTACTCCTGAGAGAAATTCCAATACCAAAGAGTCCTCCGTTTGCGGATTATCTCCCAATCCTTCTGCCTGATAATAAAATAGTAGATAAGCAGAATCCACAGCCGACAAATCAATAGCTTTTGAAGTAAGTGAATCTGCTCTTTCCCCTTGAGTTGAAGCCGAAATATCGTAAGCCATCCCGTTTGCATCCAAACCATCAAAAGTAGCTACCCCAATTGTTACAGGATTTATAGGATAAGATCGATTGATAAAAACTGCACTATCTTCCCAAAGTAAATTGTTAGGGAAATATGAATTGTATGAAAAATCATCTAAAAAAGGCAATGAAACAGTAAGAGAAGTTCGCATTTTAGGAATTTGATTTTGCTTTGTTTGTAGTAAAGGATTACTCTCCAAAACCGAAATATGCTCTTGTGCTTGTAAAGCAATAATACCCATCATAAAAATAGCAAGCAAAACCTTTTTCATTGTAGATATATGTCTATTGAAGTTCCTAATTTTACTTTTCTTTTCTCATTTACTTCCGGATTCTGCTTGTAAACCAAAGCATCTGCAGAATCTGTAACTCCTTTATCAAATATTACAGCGCCAAGATTTAAAGATGCAATCTTTATTTCTGTTTGTGCTTTTCGTAAATCCAGATCAAGCAAGTTAGGAATACTGGTTGTCTTGTCACTTAGCCCGCTTCCAATTATCAAGTCCACAGCAGTGCCAATAAAAAGCTCTTGTCCTCCTTTTATTTTAATACCATTTACTTTTTGGTTTAACACTACATTTTTCGCCAAATCTGGTTTGTACTCCAACTCTCCTACTACAAGTCCTAGATTTTCTAACTTTCGCACTGCTTGCCTTAATGACAAATCAGTAATGTCTGGAAAAGTTACAATCTTATTTTGCAAAGCATTAATGGTAAAATAAATCCTTCTATTTTCTTTAACATTTGTTCCAGCTATTGGATCTTGTTCCAAAATAGTTCCTTTTGCTACCTTTTTATTAAATACGGAATCAATAATAATATATCGTAAATCAAACTCTTGACATACAGAATCCAAATCTTGAATATGCACACCATAAAAATCGGGTAATACAATATACTCATCATGGTGAGTGTAAATATCAATATATTTTAACCAAAGAAAAAAACAAAGGAACATAGCACAAAAAGTAACAATAATTTGCTTATACAAAACCTTATTTTTAAACATAGAAAAAAATGAAGCTTTACTTTTATTGTTTTCTTCCAAAAGAATTAATTTTAATTGCTAAACGAAATACAAATATAAAAAATTATGATGCCTTTGCAGGATATTATTTAATACAATAAATATTTTACTTTTGCTGTTATAAGATTACCAGATGAAAACAATTGCTATAATTACTGGAGGGAACTCTGCTGAATACGAAATATCTTTGCAATCAGCTAAGGTAGTAAAAGAGAATCTTAGCCAAGAAAAATATACTGCAATTATCGTTCATTTTAAAGAGGCGAATTGGGAAGCTATTATGAATGAAAAATGCTATAAAATAAATAAAACTGATTTTTCTTTTAAGAAAGATGATGAAAAAATTAGTTTTGATTTAGCCTTTATGGCATTACACGGTCCTCCTGCAGAAAATGGAGAATTACAAATTTATTTTGATGAAATAGGACTGCCTTATACCACTTGTGGTGCGAAAGAATCTGCTTTAACCTTTGACAAAAACCTTTGTAACAAAACACTAAAAGAAATAGGGTTTTTATGTCCAGAGTCTTATTTTTATACAAAAGGAGAAAATATCAACAAAGATGAAATTACTAAAAAAGTTGGTTTGCCTTGTTTTGTGAAGCCAAATGCTTCTGGATCTAGTTTTGGTATTAGTAAAGTAATAAAAAGAGTAGATCTAAAAGATGCAATTGAGTTAGCCTTAGAGCATGATAATAAGGTACTAATTGAACAGTTTATTGAGGGAAAGGAGGTAAGTTGTGGCATTTTTACACATGAAGAAATTGAGGTGTTTCCGCTTACTGAAATTGTAAGCTATAACGATTTTTTCGACTTTGAAGCAAAATACAAAGGGCTTTCTGATGAAATTACTCCTGCAAGAGTTAGTAGAAAAGAAACAGAAAATGTACAGAAAATAACCAAAAATGTTTACCAAAAATTAGGACTAAAAGGAATCGTAAGAATCGACTATATTATAATGAAAGGGATACCCTATCTTATAGAGATAAATACCATTCCAGGCCTATCAGTTGAAAGCATTATTCCAAAACAAGCCAAAGAAGCTGGATATAAACTTTCAGAACTTTTTGAACTTACTATTGAAAACACAATTAATAAATAATATATTTACAAACTGAAAAAAGACAAGCTATGGAACACTATGACAATGAACAAAGGTTAAGAATTTTACAAGAAAGGTTAGGGCAAATAAAAAATAAACAAGAGGGGGGACATGATGAGCAGCCAAAAACTGATAACACTCCTCCTTATCCTACTTACAATCCTAAAGCAACAGAAAGTTCTGATGTAGATATAGATCCAGTACCACAAAAGGAAGAGAAAAAACGAATGAATTTTCCATCCAAAACAATATTCATACTTTTGATCATTGGATGTGTTGTCTATGGCGGATCCTATCTATTAGAAACATTTTATAATGAAAACTTTAATCTTACAAACTCCATGCCAGAAAAAACAAAGGAAGTTACTCCTACTGAATCTGAAGAAACTATTCCATTACAATATTCTCTTGATTTTGGAGAGGCAAAACATTTAATAATTATTGGTGATTTTGAAGATGAAAGCTTGGCAAAATCCTTAGTAGAACAAAAAAAGAATGAAGGATATACTGCTAATTACTTTTTTCTTCCTTCTGTATCTAATTCAAAAGAGCAAATCTACAAAGTATATCTAGGACCTTTTTTCTCAGCATCAGAAGCAAAACAATGGGCAGACACTTTGGAAGATGAATCTGAAATATTGAATCTTTAAAAAACAAAACATAATAAAAAAGCGAAGCAATTGCTTCGTTTTTTTTGTTAAGCTTCCTATTCCACCTTTCTAATTTGCATCCCAATACTAAAATCTATACATGTATCACCTCATCATAAGCATCAGCAACCGCTTCCATCACGGCTTCACTCATAGTTGGGTGAGGATGAATTGTTTTCAATACTTCATGTCCAGTAGTTTCTAATTTACGAGCAACAACTGCCTCAGCAATCATCTCTGTAACATTGTATCCTATCATATGGCATCCTAACCACTCCCCATATTTAGCATCAAAGATAACTTTTACAAAACCATCTTTATGCCCAAC
>CAWVYN010000048.1:0-6050 GCA_963934425.1 uncultured Flavobacteriales bacterium
ATCTGCCATTAAAATTTATGGAGATACGGTTCATGTTTTTGTAGAGCGTAAAAACTATAACGGACTCTTTATGCCAGGATTTGAAAAGTGGGAATCGGATTACAACCCTGACCCTTGTGGACTGAAATATATTGACCATATGGTAGCAAATGTTGGTTGGAACGAGATGAATATCTGGGAAAAATTCTACAACGAAACTATGGGGTTTGCTAACCTTATTACTTTTGATGATAAGGATATTTCTACTCAGTTTACGGCACTTATGAGTAAGGTAATGACTAATGGAAATGGCAGAATTAAATTTCCGATTAATGAGCCAGCTGAAGGGAAAAAGAAATCTCAAATTGAGGAGTATCTAGATTTCTATAATGGTCCTGGATGCCAACATATTGCAGTAGCTACTGATGATATTGTTTCAACTGTTGCTGAAATGGAAAAAAGAGGAGTAGAGTTTTTAAAAATACCATCAGTATACTATGATACAGTTCTTGATAGAGTTGGGAAAATAGATGAAGAAATTTTAACACTCAAACAACATGGTATATTAGTTGATAGGGATGATGAGGGATATCTATTACAGATTTTTACCAAACCACTTACTGACAGACCTACTTTATTCTTTGAAATCATACAAAGGAAAGGGGCGCAATCATTTGGGAAAGGAAACTTTAAAGCCCTTTTTGAATCCATAGAAGCAGAGCAAGAAAGAAGAGGCACACTTTAAAATGAGTTTTAGAATAATAACATTGTGTATTTTATTCACAATTAATGCAAACAGTCAAGAAATAAATATGTTAAAAACAGGAGACAAAGCACCAGCAATTAATTCCATTGACCAGAATGGAGAACAAATTACTTTAGAGCAATTTAAAGGGAAAAAGATAGTATTGTATTTTTATCCAAAAGACATGACTCCAGGCTGTACAATACAGTCTTGTGATTTGAGAGATAATCACAAAGCGCTTTTAGATAAGGGATATGTGGTATTAGGCTGTTCTGCTGACACTCCAGAAAAGCACCAAAAATTTATTGCAAAATACGAATTACCTTTTTCATTAATTTCAGATGAAAGTAAAGAAGTGTTAAATGCTTATGGCGTTTGGGGTCCTAAGAAGTTTATGGGGAGATCTTATGAGGGGATAAGTAGAACTACTTTTGTAATAGATGAAAACGGAATAATAGAAGATATTATTACTAAAGTCAAAACCAAGCAGCATACAAGCCAAATATTAAAATAGGTAGAAAGCATAAGTCCTGCAGTGCGGTGAGGAAGGGATTCGAACCCCCGAAACAGTTTCCCGTTTACACGCTTTCCAAGCGTGCGCCTTAAGCCACTCGGCCACCTCACCAAAATTCTTGCAAAACTATCAAAATTTTATTGCTATGCTTTTCAAAGAATCTTAAATAAATTGCTTGCGTTTTTGTTTGTTATTTCTGCAATTTTATCCAAAGAAACGCCTTTTACTTCAGCTAATTTTTCAGCAATATTTAGGATGTATTTACTCTCATTTCGTTTACCTCTAAATGGTGCTGGAGTCAAATAAGGCGAATCCGTTTCCAAAATAAGATGTGCTATGTCAATTTCCTTTATTGTATTGTCCAATCCTGAATTTTTAAAAGTTAATACTCCACCAATTCCCAGATAAAAATTCCCCAAATCAGTAATTCTTTTGGCATCTCCCACATTTCCTGTAAAGCAGTGGAATACACCACTCAAATGCTCATCATTTAATTTTTCCACTATTTCAATGGCTTCATTAAAAGATTTCCGAACATGAATTACAATTGGTAATTGATATTTTTTTGCCAATTTTATTTGAGATTCAAAAGCTTCTTTTTGAATATCCAAAGTAGTTTTGTCCCAATAAAGGTCCAAACCAATTTCGCCAACTGCAAGAAATCTTTCTTTTTCAAGCATCTCCTCTACATGCAAAAGTTCCCTCTCTATGCTTTCTTTTTTTACATCACAAGGATGCAAGCCCATCAGAGGGAAACAATTCTCAGGGTATTTTTGGCATAGTGCCATCATAGAACTTGTAGTTTCCGAGCTAATGTTTGGTAGAAACATTTTACTTACGCCATTTGCAATCGCATTTTCAATTACTAGGTCAATATCTTTATCAAATTGCTTTAAAAAAAGATGGGTATGAGTATCAATAAAATTCATCAGTGCAAAATTAGGATAATTTATTTAGTTTTACACCCAGTGCAAAAACCATTAAAAATATTAGTCGTTCGTTTTTCTTCCATTGGCGATATAGTGCTCACAACTCCAGTTATTCGGCTTTTGAAAAAACAGATAAATGCTGAGGTTCATTTTCTTACCTTTTCAAAATACTCAAATTTATTGTTGGGCAATCCTTACATTGATAAGACACATACAATTGATGAAAATATTAATGAGATTATTCCAGAACTAATAAAGGAAAAGTTTGATTTACTGATTGATTTACACCATAATATTCGCACCCAACTTTTGAAAAAAAAATTAGCAATACCTTCTAAAAGTTTTAGAAAACTAAATGTACAGAAATGGCTGATGACTACTTTCAAAATAAATTTATTACCCAAAATTCACATTGTTGAGAGATATTTGGAAACAATCAAACACCTTGGGATTACAAATGATAATTTGGGTTTGGACTTTTTTTTGACAGATGAGGAGAAAGTTGAAAATTTGCCAAATGATTATGTTGCTTTTGTTATTGGGGGAAAGCACAAAACAAAAATTTTGCCTACAGAAAAGATAATTTCTATTTGTAATAAACTGAACAAGCAAATAATTCTGATTGGTGGAAAAGAAGATTTTGAAAGGGGAGAAAAAATTGTTTCTGTAACATCAAATACCCAAAATGCTTGTGGAAAATATAGTGTTAGGCAGTCGGCTTTTATTATAAAAAGTGCAAAATATATAGTAACCCATGATACAGGAATGATGCATATTGCAGCAGCTTTTAAAAAGAAAATTTATTCAATTTGGGGCAATACTATTCCTGATTTTGGAATGACTCCCTATTTGGCAAATGATAAATCAAAAATTATTGAAGTAAAGAATTTATCTTGTAGGCCTTGCACAAAAATTGGCTTTGAAAAATGTCCAAAAAGGCACTTTGATTGTATGGAGAAAATAGATGAAGATTTATTTTTGAGTGAATAATGCTTTTAGCTCTGAAGCATCATCTGCTTTGAGTTTCCCTGCTAAAATAAGCGAAAGTTGCCTTCTTCTAAGGGCCCCATCAAATCGTTTTTTTTCCAAATCAGTTTCCGGATTTACTTCTGCAACTTTTGAGGGGTTCCCCATATTATCTACCGCTACAAAAGTATAAATAGCTTCATTGCATTTTGTTTTTTCTCCAGATAAGGTGTCCTCAATCCATACATCAATAAATATTTCCATGGAAGAGGTAAAAGCACGGGAAATGTTTGCTTCCAATGTTACAATGCTCCCTTTTGGAATCGGATGTTCAAATGAAACATTATTTACAGATGCAGTAACACAAGTACGGTTGCAATGCCTGTGAGCTGTGATGGCGGCTGCAATATCCATCCAATGCAAAAGTCGTCCTCCCATCAAATTATTTAAATTATTGGTATCGTTAGGCAACACAATTTCGGTAAGCGTTGCTCTACTTTGTTGGGGTCTTTTAGCTTCCATAAATTTACTTAGTAAGTATCCACGCCAATTTATTATCTTTTCTAATTTCAGTTAGTGCCATAATTGCTTCCTCTTTTTTTGAAAATGCATTATAAGAGACTCTCATCAAATTCCCAGCTTCCAAAATACTCGCATCATAATTCCATTTTTTTAATTTTTCTAACATTCTAGTTGCATTTTTTTGTTCAGCAAATGCACCAGCAATAATATAATAAGTGTGTTGCTCTGGAATAATTGGGGAAACAATTTCCGCTTTTTCTGTTTCAATTATTTCAACAATTGGGACTTCAATTTTTTTTGTAGGAGCTTCTTTTACAATTTCAGTTTTTGAATCTGCAAATAGATTCAAATTTACCATTTGGGTATAAATATTATTGATATTCTCTTCTTGCGTGATACCAATTAAAGATAAGCCAATAAGTGGAATAAGTACAGCAGCTGCCCTTTTGAGCGTTTTCCCAAAATCTTTTTGCTTGATTGTTTTTACAATTACTTCTTTCTCATCATTTATAGTGCGTTCGACTTTTTTGGATTTATGATTAGCTTGCATGCCGAAAGAAGCCAAGTTATAATTTTGGTTTTTATCTTGAAGAAAAGAAATATTTCCTTCTTTCCCTTTTGTAAAAGTTCCTACTTTTTGTAGTTTGAAAGCACTTCTACTGTTTAGTTCAGTTTGAATATTTTGAACAAAATCTTCAATTAAACTGCTGGTTTCTGAAAGGTCAATACCTTCCTGTTTTGCAATATGAGTTGCCAAAAGCCCATCATTTTGTGTTAAATTTTTATTAAATAAAAGTTCTTTACTCGGAGGGTAAATAATTTTTGAAACAGGATGAATAAAAGCTGATTTTTTGTTACCAATAAACCCTCCAAATCCTGGAATAATTACACAATCGTGCAGATAAAGTAGATTGGAAATATAGTGCTCTATCGTTTGCTTCATACTAAATGCTAAATTACTCAAAAAAGTTTTACAAATTTAATTTTTCAATATCTTTTGGAACATCTATCGAATGGCTTTCCAATTCTGTTTCCTCAACTTTTATTTTATAGGTATTTTCAAGCCACCTTAATTGTTCCAATTGTTCCGTCTTTTCTCTTTCGGTCTGCTTCAATTCGCAAATCTCTTGCAATACTTTTGTGCGATAACCGTAAATACCAATGTGTCTGTAAAAGTTATTGTGAATAAACCATTTCTCGGCATCAAAACTTTTGGGCTCAGGGATTGGGAATCGACTAAAATTTAAGACAAAATTATTTTCATCAAAAACTACTTTTACTGTGTTTTCATTCAAAAGTTCATTTACTGTTTTTATTTGTTTTGCAAGAGTAGCAATTGCAGTATTCTTATCTGAAAAAAGAGTAGCTACCTGGCTTATTTGCTCAGGATTAATACAAGGTTCATCCCCTTGAATATTAATAACAACATCAAATTTCTCTTCTAAATTCTGAGCAAGTTCATTGCATCTTTCTGTGCCAGAATTGTGCTTTGCAGTCATTTTTACTTGCCCTCCAAATTCCATCACTCTTTCAAAAATTCTATCATCATCAGTAGCTACAAAAACGGTAGAAAGTAATTTGCATTTTTCAGATTGTTCATATACTCTTTGTATCATGCTTTTTCCACCAATATCGGCAAGTGGTTTGCCAGGAAAACGGCCTGAATTATAACGGGCAGGAATAATACCTAGAATTCTCATTTCTTAAATTTTCATACTCAGTTGCATAGCATATGTTCTTGGCATTTTCATGTCTGCAGGCCTGCTCATATATTCTCTATTTAAAAGATTATTTATAATAATTCCTAAGCGTATCTGCTCATTAAAATTATAACCAGCTCTAATGTCAATAATAAAGTCTCCATTTTTAAATTTTTCTCTTGCAGCATTAATACCAGGGATCATACCTATTTCATTATCGTGAGAGCCTGTACCCCCTGTCCATGTTGAAGGATCATCTCTTAAAGGGTTGTCAGCATAGTTTCCATTAATTAATGGAGTTGTGAAAATCCAATCTATATTTTCCATAAAACTATTATATCTTATGCTATTACCCAAAGAGAACTGTTTATATTTAATTTCTGTATCAATTTTTGCAAGATGTCTATATCTATATTTTAATATCGATATATCTGAACTGCTTGCCCTATATGTTACCTCATTTCCGTAGTAATTTGTAGCATATGCTTTATCCAAATCGAGTGAAACAGGATTCATATACGTGTAGCCTGCAAGAATATTAATTGTTATGTTATTAGTTATTTTACCTTGCCCATTTGCACTAACCTCTATACCACTAATTTGTGTCTCGCCAACATTAACTGATTTAAACCCAAATCCATATAGCGGCATTAAAGGACCTCCCCAAGCATCAAAAGTGAATTCCATCATATCAT
>CAWVYN010000049.1:0-5778 GCA_963934425.1 uncultured Flavobacteriales bacterium
ATAAAAAGAATAGTGGAATCTATAATCTAGGAACCGGAAAAGCAAGATCGTTTAATGATTTAGCAAGAGCAACTTTTAATGCATTAGATAAAAAACCAAACATTTCTTTTATTGACACACCAGAGGATATCAGGGATAAATACCAGTACTTTACACAAAGTAATATGCAAAAACTAAGGAGTATTGGCTATCAGAATCTCTTTACAACTTTAGAGAATGGGGTGGAGGATTATGTAAAATCCTATTTAATAAAAGGGGAGTATTATTAAAGTTCTTCTCTAAATTCTACTAAAAATTCTCGAATGTTTTTTAGATGACTAATGATTTCAATATTATCAATAGTATCTGCTTTATTCTCACGTAGTTTTCTTTTTGCTCCTTCCAAAGTAAATCCTCTTTCTTTGGTCAAATGATAGATTATCTTCAAATTTTCAACATCTTTTTTGGTAAACATTCTGTTCCCCTTTTTATTCTTTTTAGGTTTTAAAATATCAAATTCCTTTTCCCAATACCGAATGGATGACACGCTTACATTAAACATTTGGGCAACCTCTCCAATGGGGTAAAACAACTTCTTTATTTCTTTCTCTTTATAAGGCATTAGTCAAATGATTGGTTGTTTTGAGAGGAAATTTCAAGCATTTTCTCATATTCCTCTGGACTCAAATCGTTATAATAATAATTCACAGGGTTTATTTTCCTTTTGTTTTTCATCACTTCATAATGCAAATGCGGAGCAACTGATGTTCCTGTGCTTCCAACATAACCGATTATTTCTCCCCTTTTTACCTTTTGCCCTCTATAAGCTATGTATTTTGTCATATGAGCATAAAGAGTTTGGTAGCCATAGCCATGATCAATGATTACATGATTACCATAACCTTTTCTACTTCTTCTCACTTTCGCTATTTTCCCATCACCAGTGGCATATATTGGGGTGCCTTGTGGAGCGGTAAAATCCATACCAGTATGTAGTTTCCTGGTTTTGTAAATAGGGTGAATTCTATAACCATAACCACTTGCTACTCTTCCTAAATCCTTGTTGGCAATGGGCTGAATGGCAGGAATAGACGCCAACATATCAGCCTTGTTCTTTGCCAAATCAATTACTTCATCAAATGATTTGGATTGAATATAGAGTTGTTTTGAAAGTTTATCCGCTTTTTTAGTGATTTCAACTACCAATTCAGAATTGCTGAAATTACGAATATCTTTATATCTATTTACTCCTCCAAAACCTGCCTTTCTAATAGAAGAAGGAATAGGATCAGCTTCAAAAATAACTCTATAAATATTATCATCTCTTTGCTGAATGTCATCTAGTACCAAGTCAATTTGCGTCATTTTTTTACTCAAAATGTCATATTGAACTACCAAATTTTCAATCTCACTTTTCAACTTTTTTTCTTTTGGGCTATCAAAAAATTGGAAAAACACAATAACCATTATAAGCCCAGTAAAAATAGAAGCCACCACATAGCTTAAAAAGCGTTTGAACTTATCAAAAGCATTTAGTTCAATTCGCTTGTAACTTAATGTTTTAGTATCGTAATAATATTTTATTTTAGCCATGAAATTAAATCTGCCACAAAATTAGTGAAATTACATTATATCGAGGCGCTAAATTTACTGATTTCTAACACATTAATGTGAATAGACAAAACTAACAGAATGGATTCTAAAAAAGTAAGGGCTTTATTTTTAAACTTTTTTCAAGGAAAAGAGCATCAAATTGTTTCTTCTGCTCCTATGGTAGTACAAGATGATCCTACTCTAATGTTCACTAATGCAGGAATGAATCCCTTTAAGGATATCTTTTTAGGGAATTCAAAGCCAACTGATTTAAGAATAACAAATTCTCAAAAGTGCTTGAGAGTATCAGGGAAACATAACGATTTGGAAGAAGTTGGGCACGATACTTATCATCATACCATGTTCGAGATGTTGGGGAATTGGAGTTTTGGCGATTATTTTAAAGAAGAGGCTATATTATGGTCTTGGGAGTTTTTAACGAAGGTTTGTAAGTTAGATAAAGATCGAATTTATGTAACAGTTTTTGAAGGAGCAAAAGAAGATGGTTTGTCAAGAGATAAAGAAACTTTTGATATTTGGGTAAAATATTTATCAGAAGATAGAATTTTAAATGGAAATAAAAAAGATAATTTCTGGGAAATGGGAGAGGTTGGTCCATGTGGTCCGTGCAGTGAAATTCATTATGACAATAGAAATAAAGAGGAAATAGAAAAAATTGATGGAGCAATACTTGTAAATAAAGAGCATCCACAAGTTATTGAAATATGGAATTTGGTTTTTATGCAATTTAGCAGAAAAGCAGATAATAGCTTAGAGAAACTTCCAAATCAGCATGTAGATACTGGAATGGGGTTTGAGCGACTTTGTATGATAATGCAAGGCAAAAAGTCCAATTATGATACGGATATTTTTCAGCCAATAATTCAAACAATAGCAAAGTATTCCGAAATAGAATATGGTAAAAACGAAAAAGAAGATATTGCTATGCGTGTGATTGCTGATCATATTCGGGCTATCGCATTTTCCATTGCAGATGGGCAGTTGCCTTCCAATGTTAAAGCAGGTTATGTTATCCGTAGGATTTTAAGAAGAGCTGTTCGCTATAGTTATTCTTTTCTAGATATGAAAGAAGTATTTTTGTATCAATTGATTGATGTATTAAACAGGCAAATGGGGGAACAATTTCCAGAAATTAATTCTCAAATTGAGATTATAAAAAATGTAGTAAAAGAGGAAGAAAAATCTTTTTTAAGAACACTTGACGCAGGATTAAAAAGAATTCAGCAGATGACTGAGAATACAAGCAATATTTCAGGAAAACAACTTTTTGAGCTATACGATACTTTTGGATTTCCAAAAGATTTAACAAAACTAATATTAAATGAGAAAGGCATGAAATGTGATACAGATGGTTTTAATGTAGAAATGCAAAAACAAAAAGACAGATCAAAATCTGCTGCAAAAACAGAAACTAGCGATTGGAAAATACTGATTGAAGATGAGGCGGAGGAGTTTATTGGTTACAAAAAACTAGAAGCAGACATCAAAATTACTAGATATAGAGAAGTAAAATATGTAGATAAAACTATTTTTCATCTAGTATTTAATTTAACTCCATTTTATGCAGAAGGAGGTGGGCAAGTTGGCGATAAAGGATGTTTCAAGAATAAAGAAGAAAAAATTGAGATATTAGATACTAAAAAGGAAAATAATGTGACCATTCATTTCACCAATACTCTTCCTAAAAATGCAAAAGCTGATTTTAGGGCCTATGTAAATCCTGATGATAGAATTGCTATTGCAAGAAATCATACAGCAACTCACTTTTTACATGAATGTTTGCAAGAAGTATTAGGAGAGCATGTGCAACAAAATGGTTCCTTGGTTTGTGCCGATTATTTAAGGTTTGACTTTTCCCATTTTTCTAAACTTTCGATGGAAGAACTCAGTCAGATTGAAGATAGTGTAAATAAAAAGATTTTAAGTAACATTCCGCTTAAAGAGCATACTAATATGCTACTCTCTGAGGCAAAGAATGAAGGCGCTATGATGCTTTTTGGTGAGAAATATGGAGATGTTGTAAGAATGATTCAGTTTGATACTTCCAAAGAATTATGTGGAGGCACTCATGTAAAAGCAAGCGGAGAAATAGGCTTTTTTAAGATTATTTCTGAAAGCTCAACAGCTGCTGGAATCAGAAGAATTGAAGCAATTTCCGGGACAAAAGCTTTGAACTTTGTCAATTCGCAAGAAGAAGTATTAGAAGATTTATCCCGTCTATTAAAAACTAAAGATATAGTAAAGAGTGTAAGTGATTTACTTTTAGCTAATAAAAAGAAAGAAAAAGAGTTGGAAAAATTAAAACTGGTACAGATAGATGATCTAATCAAGAAATTGCTAGATAAAAGTAATGAAGTTAATGGAGTTAATGTAATTTCTGAGAAAGTAGATTTGGATGCTGGAGCAATGAAGAATATTGCCTTCAAACTAAAAAAACAAGAAAATTTGCTCGTACTTTTAGCTTCTGAAAATAATGGAAAAGCACACTTAATGCTTATGATTACAGATGATCTGGTGGAACATAAAAAGCTAAACGCATCAGATCTGATCAACGAAATTAGTTTAGAAATAAATGGAGGAGGAGGAGGAAAAGCAAATTTTGCTACAGCTGGAGGAATTAATTTAGATGGAATAGATAAGGCATTAAAGAAGGTAATTTTGCTTCTAAGTTAGAGATTCTATAATTTATACTAATAGAGAAAAACTATGGTGTAGCGGAGATTTGTAAATACATCCAATTAAAATTATCACTATCCTTATTTGGAGTAAACATGGAATAACCAAATCCATAATTAATATGATCATTTAATGCGTTGGTTAATGAAATATCAATCTCATTTCCGCCTAATTCTTCGTCATCAGCGAACATCATGTGGTAAGCTAATCCTACTAAACCCCAGGTATTTAGATCATAACCAAGATTAAAATATAGATCATTCCAGGCACCATCATCTTCAAATTCTTTTGATGCTATATCCATAGCTCCATTAAATTGATGATAATCTCCCCAAGAGGCATTCCATTTACCACCATTTGTTTCAGAAAACATATCCATTCCACCACCTACACTAATTTTTTCGTTTAAAGCATAATTTATAGAGATAGCCATAAGACCAGCAGTTTCATCTTTGTTTTCCACATTAGCAGTTTCATACCAGGTTTGATTCCAATAATCAAATCCAAGATCAAGTTTACTATCCATTGTATTAAAATCCAATGCAATTCCCATAGTATGCTTAGCATAATTTATTTCCTCATTTGCAATAAGGTAAGCCCCATCAATATTAAAATTATCTACTTCTCTAGAAATATATACATATGCCCAATCTTTATTACTATCTCTCTCTACAGCATCTGTCCCAATGTCTATCTTTATAAGATCTTCATATTCATATCTTATTACAAAGCCATCATGAGCCCGTCCATTATTTCCCCAATTATCATTTCCAATTATACGTCCATCTCCATAATTTAAAGCCATTCTACCTGCACTAAGTGTTATGTCATATGGCAACTCTGTTGAGATACTTGCTTCATACACTGAAGCGTTTCCAGTGCTATTCAAATCGTTGTGACCATCTTGGAATTTGTAATAATAATTACCAATCATATTCATACTCCATTTATCACCACTCCATTCTATACCCAAACGACTGCGATTTGTAGAATTTAATTGACTATCCTTGTTGTAATTGTAAATCTCATTTCCTATTTGATGATTTTCTACTCTAATTCTTGAGTTTCCGCTCCATTCTTGAGAAAAACAAATACTTGAACTAATTACTAAGCTTAGCAATAATATATTGCGCATACATTTTTTCATTTTAATTTTTTTAAAGAGTTATTTTTTTAGAATCTGTAAGACAGTCCTAAGTCAAAGTCACCATCTCTATTTCCACTAGCATCATCACTAAGTGGCATATTGTAATTTGGTTCAACATACAAATCTCCTGAAATATTTAAAGAAAAACCAATACCAATTTTCATGTTATCACTAGCCTCCTCAGTCGGCATACTTAATGATACATAAATATTTTCTTGCCATAGGTAACGTAAGAACATATCATATCCGTCATCTCTTGCAGCAGATTGTAACCCAACAATTAAGTTGTCGTTTACTTGGTAAGCAAGACCTATTCTGTTCGTAATATTTTCTATTCCAGCTTCCTCTCCATCAGCTGTTTT
>CAWVYN010000050.1:0-5778 GCA_963934425.1 uncultured Flavobacteriales bacterium
CATATTTTTAAAGACGAGGAAAGTTTGGGAGAGTGGGAGCTTACTTTCCCCAATGAAAATATGGAAGAATTAGTCGAGCTTTATTTAGCTGTATGTAAAATGGAATATTTTCCTATGGAGTGTATAATGCAAGGAAATCTGCAAAATGACACTTTGCAAGTTGCTGATTTTGAAATTACCTATATACAAGGTTGCGGGGAGTGATTACTCATTATAAACAACCTCCAAAAGTGTTTGCCCCACCGCATTCAATGTCTCCTTATTAATATTGTCCATATCATCTTTATGGGTGTGCCAATGTTTATTAAAGTGGTTTTTAGTTAAGGGGTTGTATTCGATGATGTCTATTGTTGGAATATTAGCATGGTAATTTACATACAAATGGTCATCCATTACTTCAGGGCTTTTTTGGTAAATAAAATTTCTTCCAAAACCTAATTGATGTCCTTTCTTCCAAACTTTTTGTAAGGTACTAGCAGCATAATAAGAAGAGTTTCCTTCCAAATAAAAAGTAGCATCTTTTCCGCCTACCATATCTAGTAAGATTCCATAACGTGCAAAGTAATTTTGTTTGTGCGGGTTCTTGCTCCAATATTGTGAACCTAAACACCAAGAATCTTTTTTGATTGGAAATTCAGAATTTTCCGGCTGTCCATAATCTTCGGCATCAAAAAGGATAATATCCACTCCAATAGTTGACTGTTTTTTACTGAACTGGCGTGCGATTTCTAAAAGTACACCGACACCACTTCCTCCATCATTAGCCCCAAGAATTGGAGTACTTTGGTTTTGAATATCTTGGTCGGCAATGTGTCTACTATCCCAATGGGCAAAAAGAGCAATTCTATTATTTTTCTCTGCAGAAAAACTTGCAATAATATTTTTTAGCGTATGGTTTTTTCCATCATAAGTTGTAATAGGTGCTTCTTGTACAATTACATTTGGCGTATAAGTCTTGAGTTTATTTTCTAACCAAATAGCACAATTTTTCCAGCCCTTACTAGAGATAACTCTTGGCCCGAAACTTACTTGCTTTTCTACAAAATAATAAGCAGAATCTGCATTAAAGGTAGGGACTTCAATTTTTGCTTTTGGTTCTTTAGGTTTAGTCTTTTGTTGAGGCTCTGTGGAACAAGAAGAAATAAATAAAATCACAACTATTTCCAATACACACCAACTCCCTCTTTTTATAGCAGAGTTTTTGTTTAATATCGTATGCCTAAGATCTAACATCTATTTTAATTTCCAACTACTCCCTTCGCGGCTGTCTTTTATCTGTATTCCTGTTTTATCCAATTCATCACGAATTAAATCTGCAGACTCAAAGTCTTTATTTTTTTTTGCATTTTCTCGGAGTTTGAGAACCAATTCCATCACTTCATTAGTTAGATCATTTTTACCACTTCCCTTTGTAGAGATAAAGCCTAAAATATCTGTAACAAAAGCAGTAAAGATATTTTTCAGTTTTTCTAAATTAGAAGAAGTAAGACTTTCTTTTCCATCTTTTACCGAGTTGATGATTCTTACACCATCAAATAACTGGGCGATTAAAATTGGCGTATTAAAATCATCATCCATTGCGGCATAACAATTCTGTTCTAATTCATTGACATCATAAGTTGACTTTTCAGAAGACTCTAAATTTTGCAATGTTTCCATAGCATTCATTAGTTTATTAAATCCTTTTTCGGCTGCTTGCAGTGCGGCATTGGAAAAATCTACTGTGCTTCTGTAATGGGCTTGCAAAATGAAAAAACGAATAGTCATAGGAGAGTATGCTCTTTCCAGTTTTGCATGACTTCCTGTAAAGAATTCTTCCAAATTAATAAAGTTCCCAAGAGATTTTCCCATTTTTTTTCCATCAACAGTTATCATATTATTGTGCATCCAATAGTTCACAGGACTACAATCATTACAAGCATTTGATTGTGCTATTTCTGCCTCATGATGCGGAAAAACCAAATCCATTCCGCCACCATGAATATCAAAATTTCTACCTAAGTACTTTTGTCCCATGGCTGAGCACTCCATATGCCAACCTGGAAATCCTTCTCCCCAAGGAGATCGCCATTTCATAATATGCTCAGCCGATGCTTTTTTCCAAATTGCAAAATCAACAGGACCTTTTTTCTCTGACTGCCTATCCAAATCACGTGTTCCCTCCAAAGTATCTTCCAAATTCCTGCCAGATAAAATTCCGTAAGGATATTTTTCATTGTACTTGTTTACATCTAAATAAACAGAACCATTGACTTCATAAGCAAATCCGTTTTCTAATATTTCCTTAATCATTTCAATTTGCTCAATAATATGACCTGTGGCTCTTGGCTCAATTGATGGCGGTAAGCAGTTCAGTTTTTCCATTGCACTGTGGTAGCTGATGGTAAAAAACTGTACTATTTCCATGGGTTCCAATTGCTCTAATCTAGCTCTTTTCACAATTTTATCTTCACCTTCTTCCGCATCATTTTCCAGATGTCCTGCATCAGTAATATTTCTGACATATCTTACTTTATAATCAGCATGTTTCAAATATCTAAAAACTACATCAAACGTAATCCCAGGCCTTGCATGTCCTAAATGCGGATCACCATAAACAGTAGGACCGCAAACATACATTCCTACATGATTTTCAACAATCGGGTTAAAGACTTCTTTCTTTCGTGTAAGTGTATTATATATTTGTATCTTTTTACTCATTATGCAGTAATTTTATATTTTTCTTTTAGATTCATCATCATATTTGAAGTTATTTTTTCTAGGTCATATCCTAATTTCCATCCCCAATCATTTTGAGCATTCGTATCATCAATTGATAAAGGCCAAGATTCTGCAATTTCTTGCCTAAAATCTGGCTTATATATCATTTCAAAATTAGGAATATGTTTTGCAATTTCAGCAGCAATCTGTTTTGGGGTAAAACTTATTCCAGCTAAATTATAAGATGAACGGATTTTTACCATTTCTACTGGAGCCTCCATTAACTCAATTGTAGCCCTTATGGCATCTTGCATATACATCATTGGTAAGGCAGTATTTTCCGCCAAAAAACTCTGGTATTTTCCATATTTAATTGCCTTATGAAAAATATGAACCGCATAATCTGTTGTTCCACCGCCTGGAGCTGTTTTCCAACCAATAAGCCCTGGATAACGGAGGCTTCTTACATCTACATTAAATTTATTGAAGTAATATTCACACCATCTCTCTCCTGCCAACTTACTAATGCCATAAACCGTATTTGGCTCCGTTATAGTGTATTGAGGAGTCATTCTTTTTGGAGTAGTATTGCCAAAAACAGCTATTGATGATGGCCAAAATAGTTTTTTGATATGCTTTTCTTTAGACAATAACAGAATATTAGAAAGAGATAAAGTATTTAGTCTCCAGGCTAGCTCTACATTTTCTTCAGATTTAGCAGAAAGCATTGCTGCTAATAAATAGACTTGAGTAATTTTATATGATTTTATAATATGATATATTTTTTCTTTATCCAATGCATTTAATTCTACATAAGGACCTTCCTCTCTCATTTTTTCAGAATAAATAACTGTAGAATGAGCTCTTAATTTACTATTAACAGGATAAATATCTGATGCAATTACATTTGTTTCTCCATATATTTTTCGTAATGAAACTACTAATTCTGATCCCACTTGTCCAGAGGCCCCTATAATTAAGATACGCTCATTCATTTATAAAATTATTTTGCACAAATATAATATAAACACTATACTCTCAGCAATAATTTTCTTATCAATAAAAATGATAGATTTTATATCTTTGCAAATAATTGAAAAGTAACAGATGGATCCGAATGGAGGTAAAAGTAGAATGTTTAATAAGCTTAATAAGCAGCAAGCAATAGCAAAGCTTGAAAGGGAATCTTTTAAAAGAAAAACCGTTTCTTTTTACAGATATGTGATCTTGGAATCTCCAATCCAATTAAGAGATCAATTGTATTCCCATTGGAAAGAATTAGGTGTTTTGGGAAGAATCTATTTGGCCCATGAAGGGGTAAATGCACAACTTAGTGTGCCAGAAAATAATTGGAAGAAGTTTGTTAATCATATAAATTCTTATTCTCAATTTAAGGAAATGCCATTTAATACCGCAGTAGAAGATGATAGAGAATCTTTTTTTAAGTTAACGGTAAAAGTGCGTAATCAAATTGTAGCAGATGGCTTAAAAATAAACGAATATGATGTAAGTAATGTCGGCACACATTTAGACGCTAAGCAATGGAATAAGGCATTAGAAAATGGGGCAATAGTAGTGGATATGCGTAATTATTATGAGAGTGAAATAGGTAAATTTGAAGGCGCTATATGTCCTGAATCTGAGACATTCAAAGAAGAATTACCAGAAGTGAAAGATCTTCTAAAAGGCAAAGAAAAGAAGCAAATTTTACTTTATTGTACAGGTGGGATAAGGTGTGAAAAAACCTCAGCTTATTTAAAGCACCATGGTTTTGCTGATGTAAATCAATTGCATGGAGGTATTATTGATTATGCGAGGCAATTACAGCAAGACAACACTTTAGAAAATAAATTTGAAGGAAAGAATTTTGTTTTTGATCAGCGCCTTGGAGAGAGAATCTCAGATAAAATAATAAGTAATTGTCACCAATGTGGATGGCCATCTGACACACATATCAATTGTAAAAATGTAAATTGCAATTTGCTTTTCATACAATGTGAAAAGTGTAAAAAAGAGCATGAAGGATGCTGTTCTCCAAAGTGTATTTTATTAAAAAATTTACCACAGGAAGAACAAGAAGAAATAAGAAAAGGACAACAAAATAGAAAACGCTTTCATAGTCACAGTAAAGTAGATTTGAGTAAAGCATTTAACAAAGAAAATAATGATTAGAATAACAAAAGCATTCAAATTCGAAATGGCACATGCTTTGCATGGATACGATGGGCTTTGTAAAAATATTCATGGACATTCCTATCGGCTTTGGGTAACCATAAGAGGAGAAATTAAAAATGAAAAAGGGCATAAAAAAGATGGTATGTTGATGGATTTTGATGAAATAAAACAAATTATAAAGCCTGAAATTATAGAAAAATACGATCATTCTTTGGTGTTAAATGCCAATTCTCCACATGCCGAAATAGATTTATCAGCATTTGAAAAAGTTTTTTATTTACCCTTTCAGCCTACCTCAGAAAATTTAGTTAATGATTTTGCAAAACTGATAAAAAGCAATCTACCAGAAAATATTGAGCTACTTAAAGTTGTGCTTTCCGAAACGACTACTTCTTTTGCTGAGTGGAATTTGGAAGATAACTAATCTTCACTTTTTTCTGCAAAACGAAAACAATTTGGATTTGGAAATAGTATAAATGTTTGTAGATTTCTAAAGCCCTATTTGACACGGGAGTAGGCTTTTTATTTCTTTAATGATATTGGATTTGCTGAATCTGTGGTGACATAGGCCTCAGGAGTAATTTCTTTAATAATTTTTAAAACAGACTTCAACTTTCTTCTAGGTATAATACACCAATAAATTTTAACGACCCCATCCCTTCCTTCTCCATTGATTACAGTAACTCTATATCCTTGATCTCTTAGTGCTTCTGCTACACTAGGTGATTTAACCGAAGTAAATACTCTAATCACTACGTCTCCAAATCCAAGTATTCTTTCTACATAGTACCCTAGTATTGTTCCAGCAGCAAATCCAATTGCATATCCTGCTATTAAAATTGGCTCATCAATATCGTTAATCACTTTTGCTACTGCAATTATCCAAATTACCGATTCAATAAG
>CAWVYN010000051.1:0-5714 GCA_963934425.1 uncultured Flavobacteriales bacterium
CTATTGAGCCCGAAAACCAATAAATATTTTTTTGTGCATCTTGTGTATTTTTACAACTAAGATTCTTCTGCATCATATCTTGATCTAAACCAGTCATTACAATTGCAATAAATACCCCAGCCAAAAATTGCTTCCAAAAATGTAAACCTCCTTCCCAAAAGAAAATTTGTGAATATTCACTCTCTTTTATCGTAGAAAAAAGGGAAGAAAAAGTAAGATTCATTTCATCAGAAATAAGATAAATACTCATCCCAACAGCAATAAGCATAAAAAGAGTTTGCAAAGTATCTGTCCAAATAATAGTTTTTATTCCACTTCTGAAAGTATATACCCAAATTAGCAGAACAGTAATAAGTACCGTGACAATATAAGGCACTCCAAAAGCATCAAAAATAGCCATCTGCAACACATTTGCCATAATATAAAGTCGTAAGGAAGCGCCAATTACTCTACTTAGCAAAAAGAAAGAAGCCCCTGTTTTGTAAGTACTATTTCCAAATCTTTCTTTTAGGTATCCATAGATAGAAGTAAGATTTAATCGGTAATAAAGTGGAATAAGTATGGTCGCAATAATAATGTATCCGAGCAAGAAGCCAAAAGTCATTTGCATATAGGAAAAAGCAGATTCTTGTACTTTTCCGGGCACCGAAATAAAGGTAATTCCTGAAAGTGTAGCGCCTAACATTCCAAAGGCAACTATATACCAAGGTGATTTCTTATCGCCTAAGAAAAAAGCATTATTACTATCTGATTTTCCAGTGAAATAGGAAATAAAAATTAGTAACAAAAAATAAGCCGCAATAACGGTTAATATAAGTGTTGATGACATTTGAATTTTGTTTGTACAAATCTATCAGAATATTTAAGAATCCAACTATATTTGCATTTATGAATTTTCCATCCAAACTTGTTGAAACTGCAGTAAACCAACTTTCTTCTCTACCAGGAATAGGTAGAAAAACGGCATTACGCCTGGTTTTACACATGTTAAAGAAAGAAAAAATTCAAATAGAACAGTTTGGAGAATCATTTATAAACTTAATCCAAAACATCAGTTATTGCAAGCAGTGTTTTAGTATTTCTGATTTGGAGCTTTGTGAGGTGTGTGCTAATCCAAAAAGAGATAAAAGTATTATTTGTGTGGTTGAGGATATAAGGGTAATGATGGCTATTGAGAATACCATGCAGTTCAAGGGCGTTTATCATGTGCTTGGCGGACTTATTTCGCCTATGGATGGTATTGGTCCATCTGAACTCAGAATTGAAGAATTAGTTGAAAAGATGAAAAGCGACTCAATAAAGGAAGTGATTTTTGCGTTAAGTACTACCATGCAAGGCGATACTACCAATTACTACCTTTTTAAACGCTTAAAAGAATTTTCAGTCCCTGTTTCTGTTATTGCAAGAGGAATTGCTATTGGTGATGAACTAGAATATACAGATGAGATTACCTTAGCTTCAGCTATCTCAATGCGTTTACCTTACGAAAATTCCCTAGTGAATTAATGAAGCTTTCGGTAATAATAGTTTCTTATAATGTCAAGTTTTTTTTGGAACAATGTTTGCGTTCATGTATTAAAGCCACACAAAATTTAGAAGCAGAAATAATTGTAGTAGATAATAATTCTGTAGATGAATCTACAGAAATGGTAAAGAAAAAATTTCCAAATATTTCTTTAATACATAATCAAAAAAATGTAGGGTTCTCCAAAGCAAATAATCAAGCAATTTTAAAGGCAAAAGGTGAATTTATCCTTTTGTTAAATCCAGACACATTGGTAGAAGAAGATGCTTTTGAAAAAGCTACTTTTTTTATGTCAGAAGAAAAAGAAGTTGGTGCAGTTGGAGTGCAAATGATAGACGGAAAAGGTGAATTTTTAGACGAAAGCAAAAGAGGTATTCCTGACTTTCAGACTTCCATTTTTAAGTTTTTAGGGCTACATAAATTTTTTCCCAATTCAAAAATCCTAAACAACTATTATTTAGGAAATTTGGATAAAAATAAAAGACATGAGGTAGAGGTTCTGGTAGGTGCTTTTATGTTAATCAGAAGATCTGTACTAGATAAGATTGGACTTCTAGATGAGCAGTTTTTTATGTATTGGGAAGACACAGACCTTTGTATGCGTATTGTAAAAAAGGGCTATAAAAACTATTATTTGGGTGATGTTAAAATCATCCATTATAAAGGTGAAAGTAACAAACGGCATACTTTAAGTTTTACTATTGGCTTTAATAAATCCATGCTTTCCTTTGTAAAAAAGCATTTTAGCAAACATCTTCTCTTTTTGCCATCCATAAAAGTAGCAACCATTGTAAAAGCTCTTATTGTTTTAGTTAGGGATTTTTTAAAAACATTTTTACTACCAATAATTGATTTTTCTACTATGTATTTTGGCATGTTATTTTTAACAAATTATTGGGGGGATAATTTTGCTCCATACCCTTTTACAGAAACCTTTACAAATTTAGTGTTACCATCCTATATTGTTGTGTGGATTATTTCCTTGTTTTTTTCAGGTGCTTATGATAAACCATTTAGAATTAGTCGTGTTGCAAGAGGTATAATTTTTGGACTTTTGGTAATAGCAGCCTTTTCCAATTTTATTAATGTTATTCGTTTTTCAAGAGTAATAATAATAGTTGGAGGAATTTTGGCCTTTTCTTTATTTGTAGTATTAAGATTCTTATACAGAATCCTTAGTCATCAGGATATGGATATTGCAGAGAAAAGAGTAATAAATTTATTGCTTTTATCTGAGAAAGTAGAGTTTCGAAGAGCAGAGGAAATTATTGCAAATTCCAAGCACAATACCCAACTTATTGGGTATTTGAACCAAAAAGGAGAAAATGGTGCATTAGGTTCTTTTTCTGAAATAAATGAAATCATTAAAAAATATAAAATAGATGAAGTAGTTTTTGCAAGTTTTGATATTAGCTTTAAGAATATTATTAAATGGCTTATTTCTCTTTCAGAAACTTCTTTAAACTTTAAAATACTTCCTGAAAACAGCCATTTTCTTATTGGGAGTAATTCCAGGGAAACGCTTGGCGATTATTATTCTCCAGATTCAAATTGGGAGCTTTCCAAAATATCCAATAAACGAAACAAAAGAGTGATTGATTTTATATTTTCTTTTTTGTTTTTAATTTTCTGCCCAATCCTGATGTGGTTTTCTAATTCACCTACCTTATTTCTAAAAAATATGATTGCTATTTTAAGGGCAGAAAGAACTTTTGTGGGTTTCAATGAAAAATATGAATCTCATTTTCCAAATATCCGTAAGGGAATTCTTTTTCCTACTTCCCATCTAAAAAGGGAAAAATTTGATAGCAAAGAGGTTCGAAATATAAATATGCGATATGCTAAAGATTATAGCTCCAGAAATGATTTATATATCATTTTCAAATGCATAAATCAACTTGGATAATACTAGAATTTTGCAAATGTTTTTTCGTATTTTTGCAAACTATCTTAAAATGAAAATATAAAATGGCAAGAGTAGAATTGATAATTCCTAAAATGGGAGAAAGCGTAACGGAAGCAACTATAATTTCATGGAGTAAAGATGTGGGAGATATGGTTGAAATGGATGAAACAATCATAGAAATTGCTACCGATAAAGTGGATTCTGAAGTCCCCTCTACTCATGAAGGAAGATTGGTAGAACAACTCTTTCAGGTGGATGGTATTGTAAAAGTTGGGGAGGTATTTGCTGTTTTAGAAATAGAAGAAGACAATGAAGTTTCTACTTCAGCCCCAGAAGTAGTAGAAAAGAAAGTAGAAAAAAAAGTAATAGAAGAAGAAACTATAACTTTAATTACAAATTCTGGAGATAGATTTTATTCTCCACTTGTCAGAAATATGGCTTCCAAAGAAGGTGTTTCTAAGGATGAACTAGCAAAAGTTTTAGGAACGGGTAAAGATGGAAGAGTTACTAAAACAGATATGACTTCCTATATTAAAACTAGAGGAACGGCACCTATGCCTGAAAAACTAGAGATTCCACAAGTAGAAACTCCAAAATCAATTCCTATTGCAAAAACTGGAGATATGGAAATCATTGAAATGGACAGAATGCGCAAACTCATTTCTACTCATATGACAATGTCCAAACAAACTTCTGCACACATTACCTCTTTTGTAGAGGCGGATTTGACTAATATCGTAAATTGGAGAAATAAAGTAAAAGCCGATTTCAAAGAAAGAGAAGGACAAAATATCACTTTTACTCCTATAATTATTGAGGCAATGGCAAAAGCGGTTAAGGATTTTCCTATGATAAATGTTTCGGTAGAAGGAACGAATATCCATATTCATAAAAACATAAATATTGGAATGGCAGCAGCTTTACCAGATGGTAATCTAATCGTCCCTGTAATAAAAGAATGTCAGAATAAAAACTTGGTTGGTATTACAAAGACAGTGAACGATTTAGCCACAAGAGCAAGAGGTGGACAATTAAATCCAGATGATATAAGCGGAGGAACTATTACTATGACCAATGTTGGTACATTCGGAAATTTGATGGGAACGCCAATTATTAATCAACCTCAAGTAGCTATTCTGGCCTGTGGGGTGATAAAGAAGAAACCTGTTGTTTTAGAAATTGAGCATGGAGATGTAATTGCAATTCGCCATATGATGTTCCTTTCGCTTTCTTATGACCACAGAGTTGTAGATGGAGCACTTGGGGGGCAATTTGTTAGAAAGGTTGCCGATTATTTGGAGCAGTTTGACAGCAATAAAATAATTTAAAAGTTAATTTTTTGGATATTTGTAATAATTTCTAAACTTAATATCTGACTATTGCAGAATCATTTTTTAGTTCAACATAAAGAACAAACAAAATTAAAAAGCAAAGAAAACCAACAATTTTTTAAGCATTTAAAAAAGATAAAGCCAAAAGTTTTAGATAAACTAATTCATCCTTTGCATGAAGAAGTTTTTGCATGTACTGATTGCCTAGAATGTGCTAATTGTTGTACTACTACCGGTCCGCTTTTTACTGATAAGGATATTAGTAGAATTGCAAAATACCTTAAAATAAAACCTTCTAAATTTACAGAGAAATATTTGCGGATTGATGAAGATAGGGATTATGTATTGCAAACTCTTCCTTGTGTTTTTTTAGGGGAGGATAATTATTGCAGTATTTATGATGTACGACCAAAGGCTTGCAGAGAGTTTCCGCATACAGATAGGATAAAACAACATCAATTATTGGAACTAACCCAGAAGAATATCGAAGTTTGCCCAGCTGTATTCAGTATAATTGAGAAATTAAAGAAATATTTAAAATATGAATAATTTCATTCTTTCATTTTTTATATTTATTTCATCATAAGATCTATTGTTTATAAATCAGATATTTAGCTCTTATTTCTTTAAACTGTAATATCTCATCTTTCCAACTGGCTTTAATTCTCTCAGAGGATTCTCCTGCAATTATTTGTAATCTAAGTTTGTCTGTTCCAGATAGTTTGTCAAAAAAGTTATTGAAGAATTTTTCTTTATTAGTACAGTCTTTATAAGACTTAATTAGCCAATTTAAGTTTATAGTAGTTAAATAGTCTTCCTGAAATCGTAGATCTGTTCCAAAACATTTTATATTCTCATGTTTTGGGTATTTACTTCCTTCTACACTTTTAGGGGTAAAACTATAATTACTTTCAAAATAAGGAGCTCCAAAATGTTGAAATGGATAATTGGT
>CAWVYN010000052.1:0-5538 GCA_963934425.1 uncultured Flavobacteriales bacterium
TCATCTCTTTTGTCGCAATTATCTTTCTATTTGGCATACTTTTGGCTCACCGATTATACAGTTATGTATATCAGCCAAACATAAAATTAAATGAGAAAACGCAGCAATTCATTTATATACCTACCAATTCAAGATTTTCGGATATTGTTCGAATATTATCAGATAAAGGATTGCTTATTGATAAAAACTCGTTCGAATGGGTAGCGGAAAGAAAAAATTATAGATATAATATAAAAGCAGGAAGGTATTTTATTAATAGGGAACTGAATAATAATGAACTCCTTAATCTGCTACGCGCAGGAGAGCAAATCCCCGTAAAAGTTACTTTTAATAATCTAAGAACAAAGCAGCAGTTAGCAGGCAAGATTACTAGCCAAATTGAGGCGGACTCCATAGCTATAATACAACATTTGAATGATACCACTTTTTTAATAGAAACAGGTTTGAATCCTAATAATGTGAATTGTTTATTCATTCCAAATACTTATGAGTTGTATTGGAATACTTCTGCAAAGCAGTTTGTTGACAGAATGCAAAAGGAATACAATAAGTTCTGGAACAATGAAAGATTAAAAAAAGTAGAAGCTATAGGACTTACAAAGTTTGAAGTATCTGCACTTGCCTCTATTGTTGAAATGGAATCTTACAAAAAAGATGAGCGTCCAATTATCGCTCAACTTTACCTGAATAGATTAAAAAAAGGAATGAAATTGCAATCGGACCCTACCATTATTTTCGCTATTGGTGATTTTACTATTAGAAGGGTGTTGACAAAAGATTTAAAAATTGATTCTCCTTACAATACTTATTTACATAAAGGATTACCTCCTGGACCAATTTGTATTCCATCGATAAATGCTATTGATGCCGTTCTAAATGCTAGCAAAAATGATTATCTTTTTATGTGCGCAAAGGAAGATTTTTCTGGATACCATAATTTTGCAAAAACTTCCAGGGAGCATACTAAAAATGCAAAGAAATACAGAAGAGCATTAAATAAGCGAAAAATAATGCGCTAATTTATTAGTTTTGTACGATTAACAATTAAACAAAAAATGACGAAAATTAAGTTTGGAACAGATGGTTGGAGAGCAATTATTGCAAAGGAATATACTGTTAATAATGTTGCAAGAGTTAGTATTGCAGTTGCCGATTGGCTAAATGAAAATAATGAAACTCCATCAGTAGTGATTGGGCACGATTGTCGTTTTGCAGGAGAACTTTTTGCAGAGACTGCTGCTAAGGTTTTAGCATCAAAAGGAGTGGTAGTAAAACTAGCAAAAGGATTTGTTTCTACTCCAATGGTTTCTTTAGGGGTTGTTAAAGAACGTGCAAGTTTAGGTGTTGTTATTACTGCTTCACACAATCCGCCAAGCTATAATGGCTACAAACTAAAAGGAGATTTCGGAGGTCCTTTATTACCTGCTGATATTACTGCTGTTGAAAATAAAATACCTGATACTAATTCTATTGACTTAGATATTATTTCAATGGATGATTTAGTTGCAAAAGGTAAAGTAATTTATATTGATTTAGAAAATATGTATTGTAAGCATGCTGAGTCTAAATTTGATTTAGATATTATCAATAATTCAGCAATGAATTTTGCTTATGATGCCATGTTTGGTTCTGGCATGAATGTTGTAAAGCGTTTGCTGCCAAACGCTACACTTTTACACTGTGATGATAATCCAGGATTCTTAGGAACTGCTCCTGAGCCAATTCACAGAAACTTACAAGAGTTTTCTGATTTGATGAAAAACAATAATTTGGATTGTGGACTGGCTACTGATGGGGATGCGGATAGAATTGGCCTTTATGATGGTAAAGGACACTTTGTTGATTCTCATCATATTATCTTATTATTGATTCATTATTTGGCAAAATATAAAAAGATGAAAGGGAAGATAGTAACTGCCTTTTCTTGCTCAGTAAAAGTAGCGCAAATATGCAAACATTACGGTTTAGAGCAAGAAACAGTACAAATTGGCTTTAAACATATAACTGGTAAAATGATGACAGAAGATGTACTTTTAGGTGGAGAAGAGTCTGGGGGTATTGCTACTGCTGGTCATATTCCTGAAAGAGATGGAATTTGGATGGGATTAATCTTATTTGAATTTATGGCTAAATCAGAAAAGTCATTAGAAAATTTAATTGCTGAGGTTTATGAAATAGTGGGTGAATTTGCTTTTGAACGTATCGATCTGCATATAGATAATGATACTAAGCTTTCTATTATTGAGATGTGCAAAGCAGGAAAATTTACTAAATTTGGCAAGTATGAGGTAGAAAAAGTAGAAACTATTGATGGATTTAAATTCTTTTTTGATGCTGATACATGGTTAATGATTCGTCCTTCTGGAACAGAGCCTGTTTTAAGAACTTATGCGGAGGCCAAAACCCAAGAAAAAGTATTTGATATTTTAGCTGATTGTAAAGCAACTATCTTGTAAATGAAACAACTGTTTCTGATATTATTTTCTTTCTTATTTGTTTTTTCTTCAGCTCAGCAAATTGAAAAGAAAAAACAGAATAATCAAAGATTAAAGATTTTATTAATTACTGAAGTAGCAACTTATACCGCTACTTTTGTTGGGCTTAATACACTTTGGTATAAGGATTATCCTAAAAGAAATTTTCATTTTATAAATGATAATGGAGAGTGGCTACAGATGGATAAAATGGGGCACATTACTTCTTCATATTATATTGGAGTGCTAGGGATAAAAGCATACAAATGGGCGGGAATAAATGAGAAAGCATCCATTTGGTATGGTGGCCTTTCAGGTAGTCTTTTTCTTACAGCAGTTGAAATCTTAGATGGTTTTTCAGCAAATTGGGGTGCATCATCTGGTGATTTAATTGCTAATACAATGGGTTCAGCACTCTGTATCTCACAAGCGCTTTTGTGGGATGAACAAAAAATTCAGTTAAAGTATAGTTATAATAAATCATTCTGGGTAGATAAGAATCCAGAAAAATTGGGAGAAAATCTGATTCAAAATATGCTAAAAGATTATAACGGACAAAAATATTGGCTATCCTTTAATGTCAAATCCTTATTAGAATTAGAAAATAATTTTCCGGGATGGCTTTCTCTATCAATAGGATATAGCGGTTATGGTATGAAGAACCCTTATCATGAAGAAGGAGATCCTGAACGAATGAGAGAATATTTCTTTGCATTAGATATTGATTTAAATAGAGTACAAACAAAATCCCAATTTGTAAATTCTATTCTACATACTTTTGGATTTGTAAAATTCCCAATGCCAACAATAGGAATAAGTGACAATAAAATTTTTATACATCCTTTATTTTTCTAATGAATCATAATTTCAAGACAGGCAACAGAGTACTTTTTATCAATGAAAATGATAAGGGTACAATCTTGATGTTTATTGGTAATACAAAAGTAAAACTACTCAATAGTGCTGGATTTGAAGAGATGGTTGCATTGAATGAAATTATGCCTTTTCCAAGCAATACACATGATACAAATGCTTATGGAGACTTTCATCATGTAAAGGATAATTCGGAGATTTTACAGAAAACAAAAGAAAATAGATTTCTGCAATTTTCAAATGACAAAATAAGTCAGCTGATATTTAAAGCTGATTTGCATATTGAAAATTTGGTAGAACATTATCAACATTTAGAAAACTTTGAGATTGTTCAAATTCAAAAAAATAGATGTATAGATTGTATTAAAGAGTCAAAAGCCAAAGGAATTCCAAGATTAAATTTAGTGCATGGAGTAGGGAAGGGGACCTTAAAAAAAGAAATTCATTTTTTATTAAAATCCCATGGATTACAATTTTCCGATAAGTATGGTTTTACAGAAGTAATAATTTCTTAAATTTGCTTTATTATGAAAAAACTAGTTTTAATTTTATTTTTACTTTTCAGTTTTTCTTCTTTTTCTCAAAGTTCTGCATTTATTTATGGAGGAGGAAATATATGCGACAATGCTGGAACAATTGATGTAGAAATCAGTTTGACAGGAAATCCTCCTTGGAATATTGTTTATGCTATTGATGGGGTAAATCAGCCTTCTTTCCCGACTACTAATAATCCTCATATTATCCCAACAAAAACAGAGGGTGTTTATACGGTGGTTTCTATTTCAGACGCTTTAGGAGCAGGTACTACAAGCGGGAGTGCAATTGTTACTATTTTAGAAGTGCCAATTGCTCAATTTACAATAGAGCAGGATACACTTTCTTTCATTTATCCTTCTACAAAATTTCAGGATAAAACCATTGGTGCTACTTCTTGGAGCTGGAACTTTGGGGATAATACGCCTATAGAAAATACGCAAAACCCTTCACATACTTTTGATTCTATTGTTGGGGTTTATCAAGTTACTTTAATTGCAAGTGATATTAATAATTGTTCTGACACTACTTTTCATCAAGTATGGGTCAATGATGAATATTACATTTATATTCCAAATAGTTTTACGCCTGACTGGGATGGTATAAATGATAAACTTTGCCTTTATTATCATGCCATTAGAGAATCTACTTTTCTTTTTACAGTATACAATCTAAGAGGAGATGTAGTATTTTATACAGATAATCTAAAAGAAATAGTGTGCAATAATTTTAGTGAAAATGGCTGGGACGGCACGCACAACAAATCTGGAAAAGAATTACCAATTGGTAATTATCTATATGAAGTTTATTTCCAAGATTTTGAAGGCTGGAGACATCATGATTTTGGTTTTCTATACCTTATAAGGTAATTTATTCTTTCAATCCTTCTTCTCTCTCAATGATTTTTACAATTTGTTTGTCATTTATTCTCTTTGCAATTATTTCTTTGTCTTTATTTAAAAGATATATTACAGGAGTAGAGTGGATGTCATATTGTTCACGCCAATTGCTTGTAGCTACAGGATTTCCTTCTTCATCAAACTGAATATCTCCAACATTTATCCAATCCCCAACATCAAACTTTTTAATAAATTCCTGCCATTTTTCGATATCAAATTCTGTAGTTACAGCAAATACTTTAATATCAATTCCAACTTCTACCAAAGAATCACAAACGGCTTTTACTTTTGGCGCTTCTTCTTTGCAGTGTCCACAATCAGGGTCGTAAAAGAAAAGAATGGTGTATTTTGCTTGTAAATGATAAAGAGAATGGTATTTGTCAAACGTATCTTTAAATATCAAATTTGGAGGTTTCTTTCCTATCATATTTGGGCTAATCCTGTTAGCTCTTTCAATAATCTTTTCCAATTGTTTTTCTTTTACCCAATCACATTCTCCGTTTATATAATATTTTTCTACCATATGCACAAAAACAGCATCCATTCCCATAATCTTGGAACGCTCATAAGTAGAAGTAATATAAGAAACCACATACTGAAAAAACTCCTTATTTGCCCTTGATCTTTCTACCATAATATCTGCAGAAACAATAATAGAGTCAGGATTTTTTGGGCTTAATTTTTCCAAATACTGATCCATTTTATTAAAAAAGATAGGTGTTCTGAGCATTCTTTGATCAGAAAAGTCTATATTGTCC
>CAWVYN010000053.1:0-5463 GCA_963934425.1 uncultured Flavobacteriales bacterium
GCTTGTCCCTAATAAATTATGAATACCTTGAATAGAAGGATTATTGTGTAGGGCTTTATCAGTGATATGATTGTCAATGACATTACTTCCTTCATAAAGAACCACTTGAGAAGTCATTGTTATGGTAGATGCAAAGTAAGGAACATTATCAAATGTAAAAACCAATTTTCTGTTTGGAGCTGTGCCTATTGTTTGGTACAATACTTGTCCTCCGGTTGATGGATTTAAATCTTCCCAAGAAAGCATGACACAATTTCTAGGAATAACCGTACTTATTGCGTCTGGTATAGGAGAAGCAACATAAGAAGTTGGTTGCCCACTACTAAAACCAATCCATCCATTTGATCCTACATAAAAATCGGTATAATTATTGCCATAAAATTGAAAAGTAAATCCTATAGGGAAAGGACCTTGCACATCATCATCAGAAAGAGAGATTGGCGTTCCTGCAGTCGCCTCTGGTGCAAAAGTAATATTAGTAACTTGATAAGAATCAGTACTTGCTTGCACAGAAGTAGTTGCAATTATTTGAGCAGCATCCCCTAAGCAAATGGTTTGATTATTGCCAACATTAATTTGAGCCGAGGATAAAATACTAAAACAAATAAATAATAAAGTAAAAATATTTTTCATAGGCTTGTTTTTTCTACAAATTTAAGAATTTTTATTGAAGATAAGTCAGAATGTTATTTTCCACTCTCTCTAAAACATCATCTACCTCTTGTTTTGCAAATTTTTCTCCTGTAATGTGCTCGAAAAGTTCAATATATCTTTCAGAAACAGAAGCAACAAATTCATCACTCATAAAAGGGATTTCTTGCCCCTCTTTTCCTTGAAATCCGTTTTCAATAAGCCATTGGCGAACAAATTCTTTAGAAAGTTGTTTTTGTTTTTCTCCATTATCTTGTTTCTGTTGGTAACCCTCTTTATAAAAATATCTGGAAGAGTCTGGGGTGTGGATTTCATCAATTAAAGTAATAACTCCCTCTGAATCTTTTCCAAATTCGTATTTGGTGTCTACCAAAATAAGTCCTCTATCAGCTGCCATTTGAGAGCCTCTCTCAAATAGTGCTCTTGTATAATTCTCTAATTGAATATAATCACTTTTCTCAACAATTCCTTGCACTAAAATCTCTTCCCTTGAAATATCTTCATCATGCCCAACTGCTGCTTTTGTAGTTGGCGTAAGAAGTGGCGCTGGAAACTTGTCGTTTTCTTTCATTCCATCAGGCATAGGAACACCACATATCATTCTTTTTCCATCTCTGTATTCTCGCCAAGCATGCCCTGTAAGGTATCCTCTAATCACCATCTCTACTTTAAATGGTTCACATCTTTTTCCAACAGAAACAGATGGATCAGGAGTTGCCTCTAGCCAATTAGGAACAATATCACTAGTCGATTTCAAAAAAGAAGAAGCAATTTGATTTAATACTTGGCCTTTAAAAGGGATTCCTTTGGGCAATACGCAATCAAAAGCAGAAATCCTATCGGTTGCAATCATGATGAGTTTGTCTTCATTTATGCTATACACATCTCTCACTTTTCCTTTATATAAATTGTTTTGTCCTGGAAAATTAAACTTTGTTTTTACAATAGTGTTTTTCATTTTTTTTCTTTTTTAAGGTTATTAAATACTTTAATTATTTTTTTTACTAATTGGTGTCGGATCACATCTCTTTCGTCCAAAGTTACAAAACTAATTCCTTCTGTTTTTGTTAATATTTTTTGTGCAAGCAGTAATCCAGAAGGTTGGTTTTTTGGTAAATCAATTTGTGTTATATCTCCTGTGATAATGAATTTTGCTGATTTACCCATTCTTGTAAGAAACATCTTTATTTGGCTTTCAGTTGCATTTTGTGCTTCATCCAAAATCACAAATGCATTATCCAAAGTTCTTCCTCTCATGAAAGCTAAAGGAGCAATTTGTATGATGCCTTGCTCAGAATAATCTGCTAATTTTTCAGCTGGAAGCATATCCAAAAGCGCATCATAAAGTGGTTGCAAATAAGGATCTAATTTTTCCTTTAGGTCTCCGGGTAAAAACCCCAAATTTTCCCCTGCTTCTACTGCAGGTCGTGTTAAAATTATTCGCCTAACTTGCTTTTGTTTTAGGGCTCGAACAGCTAAAGCAACTGCCGTATAAGTTTTTCCTGTTCCGGCTGGGCCAATGGCAAAAAACATATCGTTTTCTTCTGACTGCTTTACCATCTTTCTTTGGTTCAGGGTCCTGGCTTTTATTATTTGCCCTTTTTGACCATGCAAGATTATATCATTCTCTTCAGATAAAATAGAATTATCATCTTCCAAAACAATGCGTTCTAATTGGCTAATTGTTAAACTATCATATTGATTAACATGCTTTAGAATGGTATCAAATCTTTGCTGAAAAAGTAAGATATCTTCTGGATTACCAATAACTTTTATGGCGTTTCCTCTAGCAATTATTTTAAGTGATGGAAACAAATTAGAAAGTCGTTCAAATTTTTTGTTGTTGGCACCAAATAGAAGAACCAAATCAACTCCTTCAATTTTTATTGTTTTTTCACTCATTAAATAATCATTTTCAATTGTTTTATCATTACTTTTGGTGACTGCAAATTAACAATTTTTTTAAGTATTATTTATTAAAATATGCCGATTATTACTCTTACTACTGACCTTGGAATGAAGGACCATTATGTGGCTTCTGTAAAAGGGGCAATACTCAGTCAGATTTCAGATATAAGTATAGTGGATATTACCCACAATATTGAGGCATTTAACATCTCACAAACTGCTTATGTAATTCGAAATTGTTATAAAAATTTTCCAAAAGGTAGTATTCATATTTTGGGAGTGGATTCCGAACTTTCAATTGATAATTCCCATTTGGCTGTTTTCTCTGACGGACATTATTTTATTGGAACCGACAATGGTGTTTTTTCGCTTTTGTTTGATGAATTGAAGCCCGAAAAAATTGTAGAACTAAATATTTCGCAAGATTCAGACTCCTTAACCTTTCCCATAAAAAATGTGTTTGTAATTGCTGCTTGCCATATTGCAAGAGGAGGGACACTTGAAATTATTGGTAAAGAAGTCCCTGAGTTTAAAGATATAAAATCGGAGCTAAAACCTGTAACCGAAGAGGATACTGAGAGTGGAAAGGATATAATAAAAGGAGCCGTTGTATATATCGATAGCTATGGAAATGCAACTACTAACATTAGTAAGCATTTGTTTGAGCAAGTACGAAAGGATAGAGAGTTTGTAATTCTGTTTGGAAGAGAAAATGAAAGAATTTCAAAGTTAAGAGAGAAATATAAAGACGCAAAAGAGGGAGAAAAATTAGCTATTTTTTCTGTGAATGGGATGTTAGAAATAGCTCAAAATAAAGGAAGGGCTACCGATTTGTTAGGCCTTAAAATTCACGATTATGTACGAATTGAATTCAAGGGATGATTGCACTTCTTAGAAAAGAAATAAATCAGTTCTTTAGTTCACTAATTGGACTTTTAACTATAGTGCTTTTCCTTTTAGCAAATGCTTTGTTTTTGTGGATATTTAGTGGTGATTTTAATCTGTTGGATTTTGGTTATGCCACTTTGGATCCGTTTTTTATGCTCTCTCCTATCATTTTTCTTATTTTTATTCCAGCCGTCTGTATGAGGCTTTTTTCTGAGGAATACCAATCAGGCACAATGGAAAGTTTACTCACAAAGCCTATTTCCCTTTGGAATATAGTTTTTAGTAAATTTTTAGCTGCTAATATTTTGGTTTTATTTGCAATTATTCCAACACTAATTTATTTTGTGAGTATTTATTATTTGGGTGAGACCATTGGCAATTTAGATATTGGCGGAATTATAGGTTCTTATTTTGGATTTTTTATGCTTTCCTCTACATTTATAGCTATAGGAATTTTTGCTTCTTCCATTAGCTCCAATCAAGTGGTGGCGTTCCTTATTGCAATTGTTTGTAATGCAATTATTTATTATGGTTTTGATGTTTTGAGTAATATATCATTTTTGCAAAATTGGGATTTCTTTATCACCAATCTTGGAATTGCTAAGCATTATGAAAGGATGAGTAAAGGTGTTTTGGATAGTCGTGATATTATGTATTTTTTAAGTGTTTGTTTCTTGTTTTTGATGTTATGCAGAACTATAATTCAGCAGAAAAGATGAGAGAAAAAAGAGCATATCTTCCACTTTTATATGGTGTTATTTTTATTATCCTTCTTAATGCAATAGGAAGTTATATGCATTCCAGTATAGATTTAACTAGTGAGAAAAGATATACCCTTTCAAAACAGACAAAGGAAGTTTTAAGCAATTTGGATGATATTATTTACATCAAAGTTTATCTGGAAGGAGAATTTCCCGCTGGGTTTAAGCGTCTTGCAAAACAAAGCAGGGAAACATTAGAAAACTTCAAAGATATAGCTGGGAATAGATTAGACTTTGAGTTTATTAACCCGTCGGAAAGTAGTAATGAGCAAGAAAGAAATGCGGTATACCAACAATTAGTAGAACTAGGGCTACAACCAACTGATTTGCAAGTGAAAGAAAAAACAGGAATGAGTAGTTCCATTATTTTTCCTGGTGCAATTATTTACTACAAAGAAAAACATCTTGCCCTTGAACTTTTGAAAAACCAACTTGCAGTTACTCCGCAAGTAGCCTTAAATAACTCGATTGAGATACTAGAATATGAGTTGATCTCAGCTATTTCGAAACTAATCAAAAGCAGAAAAGAAAGAATTGCGTTTTTATCTGGGCATGGAGAATTAAATGAGATAGAGGTTGCCGATATTTCTTATTCTGTAATGCAGAATGGGTTTTCTCTTTCAGAATATTATGAATTAGAACATTTTGATATTACCGAGTTTGAAGTAGATAGCAATACAAATGAACCCAATTTGGCAAGACAATTGCAAAAGTTAAAATCGTTTAAAGCAATCATTATTGCCAAACCAAAAACAGCTTTTAATAATTTGGACAAATTGCTAATTGACCAATACATAATGGCGGGTGGAAATTTGCTTTGGCTTTTAGATGGAGTAAATGCAAATATGGATTCTTTGCGTTTCTCAGATGGTTATTTTATGGCAAAGAAAAATCAATTGAATTTGGATGATATGTTATTTATTTATGGCGCTAGAATAAATGCAGATTTAATTCAAGATAAAAGAGCAGCTGAAATTCCAATTATTACCGGTTATAGTGGAAATATACCTCAGCAATCCTTTTTTTCTTGGCCCTATTATCCTTTGATTCTTTCAGATTCCAAGCATGATATTTCTAAAGGTTTGGATGCTATAAGATGTGAATTTACAAGCTCTGTTGACACCATAAAAAACAAGATTAAAAAAAGCATATTACTACATAGTTCTGAAAACTCTAGAGTAGTACCTAGCCCTCAAAGAATTAGTTTGGGTATTCTAAAAAACCCTCCAGAAGAAGAATATTTTAATAATATAAA
>CAWVYN010000054.1:0-5420 GCA_963934425.1 uncultured Flavobacteriales bacterium
AAATCGCCAATTCTAAAAAGTAAAAGAGCATTAGGATGTTTTGCCTTAATACTATTGTATTGCCCCATAAGAGGAGTTTCCTTTTTTTGCTTTTTACTTTTAGTTTTCAAAAATTAATTCTTTAATATTGCCGACAAATATAATAGATGCGAAAGTTAAAAAATAATGAATTGCAAAGAATAAGTGTTGAAGATTTTAAATTGGCAAAAAAGACACCTATTATTATTGTATTGGACAATGTAAGAAGTGCCATGAATGTGGGCTCTATTTTCAGAACTGCTGACGCATTTATTATTGAAAAAATCTATTTGTGTGGAATTACTGCTTGCCCACCAAATAAAGAAATATTAAAAACTGCAATAGGAGCAAACGAAACTGTGGCTTGGGAATACGTAAAAGAAACAACTGATATTGTCACAAGATTAAAGATGAAAAACCATCATATAGTTGGAGTGGAACAAACTGAAAAAACAACTCTTTTACAAAACTTTGAAAATCTTAATAAAAAAACAGCTCTAATTTTCGGCAATGAAGTTTTTGGCGTTAGTGAGCAAGTGATAAATCTTTGTGATGAATATATTGAGATTCCGCAATTTGGAACAAAACATTCTTTAAATATTTCGGTAAGCGCTGGAATTGTAATTTGGGAAATATGGAAAAAAATGAATTAGAAAATTAGTTTTTTAATTGACTTAGGGGAAATCTTTTGATAATTTCATATATAAAAAAGCACTTTTAGTCGTTATATGTGTGTATTTTATATCTTTGCCAAAAATTTTAGAAACTAACCAATAAAACTTAGAAAAACATGAAGACAGCAGGTATTTCAAAAGCAATCTCAATCCTATTTTTTGGCGTTTTAATAAGTGGATGCGGACTTACAAAAATGACAAGCAAATACGATACAGTTGTCTATACTGTAACACCGCCAATTTTACAAGTACATGGCGGCAAAGTAGCTGTAAAGATTGATGGTAATATTCCAGCCAAATATTTCGATAAAAACGCAACAGTTGATTTTACTCCTGTTTTAAAAAGTGAAAGTGCTGAAGTGACTTTTAAAACCATTACTTTGCAAGGAGAAGAGGCAAGTGGAGGACAAACCACAATCTCCTATGCTACTGGTGGGAGTTTTACTTATAAAGATGAAATCAATTATTCATCTGGGATGATGAATTCTGATTTGGAGATAAGAGCAGTAGCAAAACTAAAAGATGATGCCGAACCATTAGGTCCTATAACTATTGCAAAAGGAGTGATTGCTACATCACAGAGGGTGCAGAATACGGAAGAAATTGCTATTGCACATCATGGATATGAGAAAGAAACTATACTTTCTGAATTTGCGACCATTTACTTTTTAGTAAATCAAAGTGCTATCCGAACCTCTGAAAAGAGTGATGAGGATATGAATAGATTGCAAGAATTTGCAAAATTAGGGTACAAAACCCACAGCATTGAAATAAAATCTTTTGCTTCACCAGAGGGAACAATAGATGCTAATGATGATGTTTCGGAAAGAAGAAATAAAAGTACCATACGATACACCAAACAAATTTTGAAAAAATTAAACTTAGATGGTGTTAACAATGAGGAATTATACACTAATGTTTCTTATGGGGAAGATTGGGATGGGTTTAACAAATTAATGAAGGCGTCTGACATGAAGGACAAAAGAAGAGTTTTAAATATTGTAAACTCTGTGCAAGATCCTGAAAAAAGAGAACAGGCAATTCGTGATATGGCAGAGCTTTATGATGCCATTGACAAAAACATTTTACCTCAACTAAGAAAAGCGCAAATCAGCATTCTGAGTTATCAGCCAAAAAGAACAGATGAGAATATTTCATCTCTTTCTATATCCAGTCCTGATTCATTGGATATAAAAGAATTACTTTTTGCTGCTACTCTTACAAATGATAGAGCAACTAAAATGCAAATCTATAATGCGGCAGTCAGTTTGCATAACGATTGGAGAGCATGCAACAATATTGCAAGTATTTATATTGCAGAAAATAACTTGAATGAAGCTACAAACTGGTTAGACAAAGCATTTGAGATAAGTGGAAACAATGCTGATGTACTTGCAAATTACGGAATTATCACTGCTCGAAAAGGAAATTTAGCTAAAGCACAACAATTTTTTAATCAAGCAACTAATTCTGAAAAAAACCAAGCTATTTTGGATATTCGTCAAGGAAAATACGCTAAAGCAGCAAGATATTTCAAAAATGCAAGTTCACATAATGCCACTTTAGCAAAAGTACTAAATGGAAACAATAGTAGCAATTGTACCGATAATACAGCTGCTTGTTATTATTTGAATGCCATTGTGGGGGCACGTTCTGCAAATATGCAAATGCTAATTCAAAATTTATCGAAAGCCATTGCTGCAGATTCTTCTTACAAAGGGGAAGCTGCAAAGGATTTGGAGTTTGTAAATTATAGAGAAAATCAGGAATTTAATGCAGTAGTTAATTAAAACTAATCCTACATATAATTTTTAAAAGAACCTCACGTATTTGGGGTTCTTTTATTTTAAGACTTAAATGAAAAATACTCTTCCAAATTTTATTATCATTGGAGCTCAAAAAGCAGCTACCACTTCCCTTTATACTTATTTAAGACAGCACCCAGAAGTTTTTATGCCAAAAGTGAAAGAGCCTATGTTTTTCAACAGCTACAAACAAGAAAATACTTTTTTTATAAAGGGGCAAAAAAGAGCAAGAAACAGAACCCTTGAAGAGTACAAATCCTTATTTAATAATGTAAAAAATGAAAAAGCAATTGGAGAAGCATCCCCTGCCTATATCTATAATCAAAAAGCAATTGCATTAATAAAAGAAGAAATTCCAAATGTGAAGATTATAGCTATTTTAAGGCAGCCAGCTGAAAGAGCATACTCTAATTTTTTGCACGCCAAAAGGGCAGGGAAAGAACCATTAGATGATTTTGAAAAAGCTTTTGTTTTAGAAGAAGAAAGGATAAGTGAGCATTGGAGTCCTCTTTATCATTACAAATCAAAAGGATTTTATTTTAAGCAACTACAAAGGTGTTTTGATGTCTTTCCAAAAGAAAAGATGAAAATTCTGCTTTTTGAAGATGTAGTGAAAAACCCAACACACACTACTCAAGAAATTTTCAACTTTCTGAATGTAGATCCTGATTTTACTCCTGATACTTCCAAAAAAACAAATATTTCTGGAACGCCAAAAGGAATCTTTGGTTGGTTTATAATGAAATTAAGGTTTTATGATTTACTTCCAAATATTCAGTTTAGCAAATATTTACCCGATTTTATAATTACTTTACTTTTCAAATCTGCTTATTCTAAGCCAGAAAAATTGAATGAACATTTGAAAAAGGAATTGACAGATAAATACTACAAAGCAGATATTTTGCAATTGGAAAAACTAATTGAGAAAGATTTGTCACATTGGTTATAAACTAAGCTGATTTACTCCAAGAGAATACGGCTTCTTTATCGCAGAAACTATCTTCTGGTATACCGAATCATTCTGCACAAAATTGGCATCTGTTACGTCAATTATTAAAACTGGAAAATCATTTTGTTTCTTGAAAAAATCCAAATATTTTTTTTGAATCTTTAAGAGATAATCATCCGTTATGTCTTGCTCATAAGCTCTCTCTCTTTTTTTGATATTTTTTTGCAAACATTGAATATCGGCATGCAGATAAATAAGCAAGTTGGGTTTTGGTAAAGTGGAAAGCATAATATCAAAAAGACTATAAAACAATTGCAATTCATCTTCCGGTAAATTGTTTTGCGCAAAAAGCCAAGATTTTACAAAGAAATAATCAGAAACGGTAAAATTAGAAAACATTTCTTGTTCTTTTAAATTTTTTATCTGCTTATAACGTTCAGCCATAAAAAACAACTCTAATGGAAAAGCATATTTTTCTGGATCTTTGTAAAATTTTGGCAGAAAAGGATTGTTAGCGAACTCCTCTAGAACAAGGCGTGCATTACAATCTTCTGCAATTCTCTTGGCTAAGGAAGTTTTTCCGGCACCAATATTCCCTTCAATACAAATAAAATTATACCGCATATTCCTCCACACTTTCTGTGTCCTTGCACTCACTTAAAAGTTCGGTTATGGTTTTATTGTATTTAGGATGTGTGAAGCTAGCAGCAATTTCATTTAGTGGGATAAGTACAAACTTTCTGTTGTGTAAATGGATGTGAGGAATACAAATCCCTTCTTTTTCTAAAATCATATCATTAAAAAGCAAGATGTCAATATCAATAATGCGCTCTCCCCATTTTTCATTTCTGATACGACCAATTTTATCCTCAATTTGCAACACTTTTTCTAAAACTTTTTCTGGAGAAAATTTACTTTTAATTTCCAAGACTTGATTCAGATAATTGTTTTGATTTTCCACTACCCAAGGAACGCTTTCATAAATTTTTGATTTTTTCTGAACTAATCCAATCTCTTCAGTAATTAGTTCGAATGCTTTTTGCAGATAGGCATCCCTATCACTCATATTAGATCCTAATTGCAGAAAAACAGTATTCATTTGAAAATTAAAAAGTCAAATATATGAAATAGTAAAAAAAGATTATGTTATTTTGTTCATTACTTTTAGCCACCCAAATGTTATCTTCTATTTAAAAAAAGAACCCCATGAAATCTTTCCTTAAAAATGTGCTATCTACTATTGTAGGCGTAGTACTTTCGGTAATTGTAGTAGTCTTATTATTTATTGGTATCATCAGTGTTGCTGTTTCTTCATTAGATAATGATGGAGAAACAAAAGTAAAAGCAAACTCCATTCTGAAAATAAATTTATCCAAACCAATTGTGGAGCGCGCCTCTGATAATCCTTTTGAGAATTTATCGCTTACCAATCTGGATCCTGAAGCAGAAATAGAATTCAAAAGTATTTTGGACAATATCGAGAAAGCAAAAACAGACGACAGGATAAAAGGAATTTATTTGAACTGTCCTTTTGTAAATGCCGGACTATCGCAAACAGAGGAAATAAGAAACAAATTATTGGATTTTAAAACAAGTGGAAAATTCATTGTTTCTTATGCTGAGAATTTTTCACAAAATGGATATTATTTATCTTCTGTAGCTGATGAAATTTACTTAAATCCAGAAGGAATCTTTGAACTCAAAGGATTTTCAGCACAAATTATGTTCTATAAAGGGTTGTTGGAAAAGTTAAATATTCAAGCTCAAGTAATAAGGCACGGTAAATTTAAAAGTGCAATTGAACCATTTGTTTTAGATAAAATGAGTAAGGCAAACAGAGAACAAATTTCACTTTTACTTGGAACCATTGCCGATAATATTTTAGATTCAATTGCCAGCCAAAGAGGGCAATCCTTAACACAAGTAGAAAAAATAGCAAATAATTTAGAGGTCAACACAGCAAAAACATGCTTG
>CAWVYN010000055.1:0-5391 GCA_963934425.1 uncultured Flavobacteriales bacterium
ATCTAATACATAAATAATAGAAAATTTTGGACTCAATTATGAGTCCTTTTTTTTTGCTCAGATTTATTTTTTCTTAATATATAAGATTGTAATATATTAATCCGTTAAGGAGTGTAATAATCAAAATTTGTCCTTACTTTCGGGCCAATTTTTTAACGCTCAAAAAAGCATCTTATTTTTTATGTGGGTAATCATTTCTAGAATTATATTACGCTTCAGATTGGCTATTTTACTTGTGGTTCTTTTATCAACTGCTTTTATGTTTTATCAGGCAAAAAGTGTAAAGTTATCTTTTCAAATGGCAAATATTTTGCCAGAAACTAGCCAAGTTTATAAAGATTACGAAAACTTCAAAAATAACTTTGGGGAGAATAAAAACAAAATGGTAATTGGGGTGAGAAACCCTAATCTGTTCCAAGTTGACAGCTATAAGGCTTGGGAAAATTTAAGTAAAGAAATAAAAGCAATAAATGGAGTGGAAAATACCACATCTATAGCTGATATCTTCTTTCTTAAAAAAGATACCATAAACAAGAAATTTCAGAGCGAAATTTGGTATGATTCTGATTTGTCTTCACAAGAAGAATTTAATAAATCGGTTGCTCATTTATTAAATGAACCATTTTACAAAGGACTTTTTTATAATGAAAAATCCAATGCTACTGTTTTAGTTGTTAGTATCAATCCGGAAATGTTAAAAACAGGAGAAAGGGAGGAGTTAATTATTCTTATTCATAAAAAGGCAGAGGAATATGCTAAGGCACAAAATTTAACATTGCATTATTCCGGCTTGCCTTATATTAGAACAATACATTCCATACAAATAAGAAAAGAAATCACACTTTTTACTATCCTTACTCTGCTGATTACTGGTTTTATTTTATTTCTATTCTTCCGCTCCTTAAGAGCTACTTTAATCTCCATGTTTGTAGTAATTATTGGGGTGATTTGGGCATTTGGAAGCATATCTCTTTTAGGATTTGAAATCTCCATTATTATGGCATTAGTACCACCTGTAATAGTGGTTATTGGTATTCCGAATTGTATTTTCTTGTTCAATAAATTCCACAATGAGTTTAAAGGACATAAAAATAAGATAAAAGCTATATCGAGAATCATTAATAAAGTAGGGAATATTACACTGCTCACAAACATTTCTACTGCTTCTGGTTTTGCAGCTTTTGCGCTTACTAGAAGTCAAACGCTCAAGGAATTTGGAGTAATAGCATCTATGAATATTATGCTCATTTTCCTTTTTTCACTTATTTTAATTCCAATTGCACTTTCTTATTTAGATTCTCCAAAAAGAAAACATACACAACATTTAGATAAAAAATGGGTACAAGATGTTGTTAACACACTTATTCATTTAGTTCAGTACAAAAGAACTCAAATTTACATAACTACAGTAGCAGTTGTTATTTTAGGGTTATTTGGTTTTTTAAAAATAAAAACAACAGGAAATCTTACAGATGATTTATCAAAAAAAGGAACACTTTACAAGGATATTAGGTTTTTTGAGCAAAATTTTTCTGGTATAATGCCAGCTGAAATTTTAATAGACACGAAAAAGAAAAATGGACTAATAAAACTATCGGTATTAAAAAAGATTGAAACATTACAATTGGTATTGGATAGTATTCCAGAATTCTCAAGGTCACTTTCTATTTCCGATTTTGCAAAATATAGCAAGCAAACTTTTTATAATGGAGACACTAATTTTTATGATCTTCCCAATTCTCAAGAAAAAGGATGGATTTTATCTTATACCAAGAACTTAGTAGAGAACAGTACTTTTAGTGATATTCTTTTTACTGATTCTTTATATCAAATTGCAAGAATAAGTATGCAAATGGCGGATGTCAGCACACCAAAATTAGATAGTATTATGCATGTTCTGCAACCCAAGATAGATAAAATATTTGATAAAGAGAAATACAATGTTGCTGTTACGGGTGTCAGTATAGTCTTTTTAAATGGCACAAAATATTTGGTTAGAAACCTTTTTACCTCACTTTTTTTGGTCATTATTCTCATTGCTATTTTTATGGCTTGGATGTTTAATTCTTTTAGAATGGTTGTGGTTTCTCTTATTCCAAACTTGATTCCTTTGCTTTTAACAGTAGCTATTATGGGCTATTTTTCCATTGCTATAAAACCTTCTACTATTCTAGTGTTTAGCATTGCTTTTGGTATCTCAGTGGATGACACCATTCACTTTTTGGCCAAGTATAGACAGGAGTTAATTGCAAGAAAATGGAACATCAGAAAATCTGTTATTGCGGCTCTAAAAGAGACAGCAGTTAGCATGATTTACACTTCTATTGTTCTTTTCTGTGGATTTTTTATCTTTATTGCCTCAGAATTTGGAGGAACGGTTGCTTTGGGGCTGTTGGTTTCTATTACGCTAATGGTTGCAATGCTTGCTAATTTGCTTTTGTTGCCGGCCTTATTGCTCACTTTAGAAAAGCTTATTACTACAGAAGCTTTTAAAGAACCGCTACTCGATATTTTTGATGAAGAAGAAGATATAGAATTAACACGAATAAAAGTTAAAAGCAAAAGAAAATGAAAGGAATTATTTTAGCAGGAGGTTCAGGATCCAGATTGCATCCACTTACATTGTCAATAAGTAAACAAATGATGCCAATTTATGATAAACCTATGATTTATTATCCACTTTCCACTTTACTGTATTCTGGGATAAAGGAAATACTAATCATTTCTACTCCACACGATTTACCCTTATTTGAAAGATTATTAGGTGATGGAAGTAGAATAGGCTGTAAGTTTGAATATAAAGTACAAGAAATTCCTAATGGATTGGCACAAGCATTTGTGTTAGGAGCAGAATTTATCGGTAATGATAAGGTTTGCTTGGTATTGGGGGATAATATTTTTCAGATGAAAAGAAGAACGCTTGAATCATGTAATGATGTAAATGGGGCTGTTATTTTTGGCTATCATGTACATGATCCTGAAAGATATGGAGTGGTGGAATATAATGAAAATTTAAAAGTATTATCTATTGAAGAAAAACCAAAAAATCCTAAATCGAATTACGCAATTCCAGGCTTGTATTATTATGATAATTCAGTAGTTGAAATTGCAAAAAATATTAAACTTTCTGCAAGAGGAGAGTATGAAATAACAGATGTAAATAAAGCGTATTTAAACAAAGGAGAACTGGATGTTCGCCTTTTGGGTAGAGGAACTGCTTGGCTAGATACAGGAACATTTCAATCCTTAATGCAAGCCAATCAATATGTGCAAGTAATTCAGGAAAGACAAGGCCGAAAGATAGGCTGCATTGAAGAAGCCGCTTATAAAATGGGGTATATAAATAAAGCACAACTTTTAGTAATTGCTGAGCCACTAAGAAAAAGTGGATATGGTGAATATTTAGTAAAATTAGCTAATAGCTAATGCAAACTTTATCTCAATTAAGCGTAATTATTGAAGCAGAATTAGGAAAGATTGCATACCCAAAAACGCCTCAAAAACTATATCAGCCAATCGATTATGTAATGGGCTTAGGAGGAAAGAGAATGCGTCCTATTTTACTATTGATGGCTCATCAATTATTTGATGAAAATATAGAAAAGGCAATTTCTCCTGCTCTTGGAATTGAGATTTTTCACAATTTCACTCTCCTACATGATGACATAATGGACAATGCGCCAATAAGAAGAGGTAAGCAAACTGTACATGAAAAATGGAATAAGAATGTTGCCATTTTATCAGGTGATACTATGTTGGTGCAAGCTTATCAGTTATTATCTAATGTAGATAAAAGTATTGTAAAAGAGTTGATTACTGTGTTTAGTAAAGCCGCTACTGAGGTTTGTGAGGGGCAACAATGGGATATGGATTTTGAAATCCAAAAAGAAGTTACACTTCAAGAGTACTTGAAAATGATTGAGTATAAAACAGCTGTACTTTTGGCAGTATCTTTACAAATTGGAGGAATAACTGCTGGAGCATCTAAGGAGAACCAAAATAATTTATATCATTTTGGGCTTAATATGGGAATTGCCTTTCAATTGAAAGATGATTTGTTAGATGCTTTTGGCAATTCAGATGAGTTTGGGAAACAAATTGGTGGAGATATCATAGCCAACAAAAAAACTTTCCTTTATTTAAAAGCACTTCAGCTAGCAAATGATAAGCAAAAGGAACGTTTAGTTAATTATTTCAAAACACAAGAACAGACCGAGCAAAAGGTGATGGGAGTAAAAACCATATTTACCGATTTAGATATTCCAAAACATACCAAAGATATGATGAAGGCTTATTACACAAAAGCTATGAAGCATTTAGAGGCTATTGATTCTGATAATAAAGCCCCATTAATTGCATTCTCCGAAAAATTAATGGACAGGATCTCCTAATCCTTCAATTTTATATCCCAATAGTTTGGCTCTAAGGTTTTTGTTTTTTGGTTCCAATAATCAGGCGTTACTTTCTGCCCTTCAGGGGTTTTAAGCTTTCTTTGGTAAACCCAAATTACATGATTAAAAATAACATCCGTTACGCCAATGGTAAAAGTAATTGGGTCTTCCTCTGTTTTTCTTTTATCTTCCTCTACCTGAACATCAAAGTTATTAAAATTCAAAAGAGAAGTTAGGAAGTCTATCCTCTGTTTTGTGCAACCTTTTTCTACAATGGTGCACCTTACTTCATTGACTTCTTTTACGTTATGTTTTCCAATGTTTAAACTCATTATATTCCAAAAGATAAATTATTTATATACTCAAAAAGCTGTCCAAAAAATCCGATAACAAATATTCCAATTACGCAAATGACAAGAGAAAAACGTGCATAATTATCACTTTTAATCTTTGCAATTGGTGTGTCATTTTTATTGATAAACATGGCTTTTACCACAATAAGATAGTAGTAAAGCGAGATAGTGGCATTGATTACTGCAATAAGTACTAGCCAATAATACCCTTGCTCTGCAGCAGCAGTGAATAAAAAGAATTTTCCAAAAAATCCTGCAATAGGAGGAATGCCAGCCAAAGAGAAAAGCGACAACATCATGACCAAACTTAACTTAGGATTTGTATGATAAAGACCATTATAGTCATCAATATTTTCTTTCCCAGAATAATCAGAAATAACAGAAACCACCCCAAAAGCACCTAAATTAGAGAAGATATAAATCAGCATAAAATAGATGACAGTCGCCATTCCTAATGTGCTTGTTCCTATAATGCCAAGTAAAATAAAACCAGCTTGTGCAATAGAAGAAAAAGCCAAAAATCGTTTTATATTTTGCTGGCGAATGGCAAACAAATTACCAATTGTCATAGTAAGAATGGCAATAATATAAATGATACTTGTCCAAACTTCCACCATTGTTCTAAAAATAGTGAAAAGCAAAATAGT